>NZ_JBYCLC010000236.1:0-2483 GCF_057473685.1 Mycobacterium sp. TH-M116
GTGATGCTAGGATTGTCGCGTGCGTACGACGGTCGACTTGGACGATGACACCGCGAAGGCGGTGGAGCAGTTGCGCCGCGACCGCGGTATCGGCACCAGCGAGGCGGTCAACCACCTCATCCGACAAGGCCTCCTCCCCCGCGACGCCGGCAGGCCGTTCGCGCAGAAGACCGCCAAACTCGGTATCCGCGTAGATGTCTCGAACGTAGCCCAAGCGCTCGAGGACCTCGACGGCATCGAGGCGCGTTGAGGTGCTGGTCGACGCCAACATCTTGCTCTACGCCGTCGATGAGACCAGCCCGTTCCACCCGCCGGCCCGCACGTGGCTGGAGGACACCCTCAACGGGGACCGCCGGGTCGGTATTCCGTGGAGTTCCGTGGCTGCGTTCATCCGGATCGCGACTCACCCGCGGGCGCTGCGGTCGCCCCTGGCCGCGGCGGAGGCGTGGGCGTTCGTCGAGGATTGGCTGGATGCGCCAACCACGTGGGTTCCCGCGCCGGGGCGCAGTCACCGGAGCATTTTCGGGCGACTTGTGCGGGACTTGGATTTGCGCGGCAACCTGGTCAGCGATGCCGCACTCGCCGCGCTGTGCATCGAGCATGGCCTGACGATCGTCAGCGCGGACTCGGATTTCGCCCGATTCGGCGAGGTGCACTGGCTCAACCCCATCCAGAGGGTCGACGGCAAGTAATCGGGTGGCCATGGCAGGCGCACATCCGTGAGGGTTCCAGCGCGTCAACGCAGCGGGACGGTTGCAACGCCTGTCACGCCCGCGTGCGTCGCAATACGCTCGCTAACCGCCCGTTCTGCTGATTGACCTACGCGTCTGCTGGATCGGATCGGGTGAGAACCGTTGTGCGCCATCGAGATCACGAGGCGCCCGCCCAGGCGTTCTAGCCGGAGACCTTGACGACGAGCTTGCCGACGTTGGTGCCGTCGAAGAGCATGTTGATGGCCGTCGGCAACTGCTCGAAGCCCTCGACGACCGTCTCGAGCGGGGTGAGCTTGCCCTCGGTGATCAGGCCGGCGATCTCGGCGATCGCTTCCGGCGCGCGCCCGAAGTGGTCGAGGACGATGAAGCCCTGCAGCGTCGCGCGCTGGATGAGCAGGTTGCCGAACGCGCGCGGCCCCGGCGGCGGATCGGCCGCGTTGTAGCCCGAGATCATGCCGCACAACGCCACCCGCGCACCGATGTTGAGGCGCGCGAAGATGGCGTCCATGATGTCGCCGCCCACGTTTTCGAAGTCGACGTCGATGCCGTTGGGCGTGGCCGCGGCGAGCTGGGCGGCCCAGTCATCGGCGCGGTGGTCGACGGCCGCGTCGAAGCCGAGCCGCTCGGTCAGCAGCGCGCACTTGTCCGGTCCGCCGGCGATCCCGACAACGCGCGCACCGGCGGCCTTGGCGAGCTGACCGGCCACCGAGCCCACCGCGCCGGCCGCGGCCGAGACCACCACCGTCTCCCCCGGCTTCGGCTTGCCGATGTCGCGGATGCCGACCCAGGCGGTCAGTCCGGTCATGCCCAGCGCGCCGAGATAGGCACTCGGCGAGACGCCCTCGGCCACCTCGACCGGCATCAGCGGCGCCGCCGCCGAAGCGACCGCGTACTGCTGCCAGCCGACCAGACCCTGCACCATCTGGCCCACCCGATAGTCCGGGCTGTTGGACGCGACCACCTCGCCGAGGCCGAGCCCGCGCATGACCTCCCCGATGCCGACCGGCGGCAGGTAGGTCGGGGTGGCGCTGATCCACATGCGGTTGGTCGGATCCAGCGAGATCCAGTCGACGCGCACCAGCGCCTCACCGTCGCCGATGTTCGGCACCGCCTCCTCGCCGAGCTCGAAGGTGTCCGCGCCGATGCGTCCCGAGGGGCGCAGGCGGAGAAGGAAGCGGCGGTTGCGTTCGGTCATGAGCTACACGGTAGCGCCGAACGGCAGTCGGTCGCCGTCGCATCGGGCGACGCGGGGCGTTGTGCTGAAGTCGCTGCGCCGAAACACCGCACCGACGGCCGCGGTCTGTCTACCCTCGACGCATGTCGGAATCAGACATGGTCGACACCGTCAGGCCCGCTGCGGATGGTGACTCGGTCAGCAGGCTGGCCGCCTACCGCACCTGCGCCGAACGCATCCAGACGACGTGGCCGGCGTTTGCCGTCGAGCGCCGCAGACGCCTGCGGCAAGGCGGAGGCGGGCAGCCCGTCGAGAAGGTCGCCGAAAACATCCTGGAGAACCTTTTCACCACCGTCCTGGACTGGCCGATCGAAAACGTCCGGCCGCAGGTGGAACGGGCCGACATCGTGTTGACCCGACTGGGGCTGAAATACCTGGTGCTGGAGGTCAAACGGCCCGGCTGGCTGACCGGGCACCAGACGGCGATCGAGGCCGCGTTGACCCAGGCCCGTCGCTACGCCGACGATCAGCGCGTCAAGGCGGTGGCGGTGAGCGACTCGATGATGCTGTACGCGGCCGACGTCGTCGGTGGCGGT
>NZ_JBYCLC010000237.1:0-8870 GCF_057473685.1 Mycobacterium sp. TH-M116
CGCTTTGTACCAGCGTCGAACGCATCCACCAAACTATTCGTGCCCAAATCTCGACCCGTTAATGCGTGATTTGCGTCACAGTCGAAACTGAGTCTTGCGTTCGGCCTCAAATTAGTGTGATCAGCGAGCGACTAGAGTGCACCTGTGGTCGCACAAATCACAGAGGGTACAGCGTTCGACAAGCACGGTCGGCCATTTCGGCGCCGCAACCCTCGACCGGCCATCGTGGTGCTCGTGCTGATGATCGTCGCGACCGGCGTGGCATGGACCGTGGCGCTGACGCGACCCGTCAAAGTGCACGAAGCCGAGGCGTGTAATCCGCCGCCCCAGCCGCCCGGGTCGGCTCGCCCGCAACTCGGCGAGCAGGTTTCGCGCACGGCCATGATGGACGTGTCACCGGCCAAGCTCGCCGACACCAAGGTGCGGGTTCTCAATGCCAGCGGTCGGGGCGGCCAAGCCGCCGACGTCGCCGGCGCGATGAAGGACTTGGGCTTCGCGCAGCCGACCGCCGCCAACGACCCGATCTACGCCGGCACGCGGCTGAACTGCCAGGGCCAGATCCGTTTCGGCACTGCCGGACAAGCCACCGCCGCGGCGGTATGGCTGGTGGCGCCGTGCACGGAACTGTTCAACGACAACCGCGCCGACGACTCCGTCGACCTCGCGGTGGGCACCGACTTCGGCACGCTGGCGCACAACGACGACATCGACACCGTGCTGGCCAGCCTGCGCCCCGGCGCCACCGAGCCGTCGGATCCCATGCTGCTGCAGAAGGTCCACGCCAGCAGTTGCTGAGTGCGCGGCTCAGTCCAGGATCGGGTCCAGCCCGTTGACCCGCTCCAGGGCCGCGATCAGTTCCTCGGCAATCCCGGGCGCGGCGGCCAGCACCAGGCCCGCCCCGTCGATGCCGCGGGGCGGCAACACCACCTGAGCCCCGGCCTCAGCCGCAATCAACCCGCCGGCGGCGCAGTCCCACACCTGCAGGCCGTGCTCGTAATAGGCGTCCAGCTGCCCCGCGGCGACCATACACAGATCCAGGGCCGCCGAGCCGATGCGGCGCACGTCGCGCACCATCGGAAGCATCCTGGCGAGCAGCTCGGCCTGGGCGGCGCGCCGCGTCGCAGAGTATCCAAACCCGGTGCCCAACAACGCCATCGACAAATCATCGACGGCCGTGCACCGCAACGAACGCGACTCGTGCCCGTCGGTGACGTACGCGCCGCGACCGGCCGCCGCCGAGTACACCCGGCCGGCGACGACGTCGGCGACCGCCCCGGCCACCGACGCACCGTCAACCTGGGCGCCGACCGACACGGCGTAGGCGGGGATGCCGTACACGAAGTTCACCGTGCCGTCGATGGGGTCGAGCACCCAGGTGACCGCACCGTCGGGTGCGGCGTCCGCGGCGGGCCCGCCGCACTCCTCCCCGAGGATTGGATCACCGGGACGTAGGCACGCCAACCGATCTCGCAGCAGCCGCTCGGTTTCGGTGTCCACGACGGTGACCGGATCGGTCGGAGTGCTCTTGGAGCGCACCGCGCCGTCGCCGCGGCCACCCGCAGCCGCATCGAACACCTCATCGCGGCGGCGCCGCACGAACGCGGCGGCCTCGGTGACCAGCGTCTGGGCTACCGAGCGCAACTGGGCAGGGTCGTCGTCGGTTCCCGTCACCACTCCATCGCATCACAATCGCCACGACCGCGCCGAAGCGGCAGCTCGCGTCGCCGCCAAGCTAAGGTGAGCCGGACAACCCCCCACCTCTCCCCGCCGAGGAGACTCGATGACCAGCACCGACTCACCTGGCCCCACGACGGTCGCCGGTGTGACGCTACGTCGTGGATTCGGCGTCGACGTCGGTGGCAGCGGCATCAAAGGCGGCATCGTCGACATGGACACCGGGCTGTTGGTCGGCGACCGGATCAAAGTGCCGACCCCCCAGCCGGCCACGCCGGCAGCTGTCGCCAAAGCCATCGCCGAGGTCGTGGACGGATTCGGATGGACGGGTCCGCTCGGGGTGACCTACCCGGGCGTGGTCACCCACGGCGTCGTCCAGACCGCGGCCAACGTCGACAAGTCCTGGATAGGCGCCAACGCCCGCGACATCATCAGCGCCGAACTGAACGGTCAGGACGTGACGATCGTCAACGATGCCGACGCGGCCGGACTCGCCGAGGAGCACTACGGGGCGGGCAAAGGCAACGCCGGACTAGTCGTGCTCCTGACGTTCGGCACCGGGATCGGCTCCGCCCTCATCCACAACGGCACGTTGATACCCAACACCGAGTTCGGCCACCTCGAGGTCGGCGGCAAAGAGGCCGAGCACCGGGCGGCGTCGTCGGTCAAGGAGAAGCACGGCTGGAGCTACGAGAAGTGGGCGAAGCAGGTCACCCGGGTGCTCGTAGCCATCGAGAACGCCATCTGGCCCGACCTGTTCATCGCAGGTGGCGGCATCAGCCGCAAGGCCGACAAGTGGATCCCGCTGCTCGAGAACCGCACCCCGGTGGTGGCCGCGGCCCTGGAGAACACCGCCGGCATCGTGGGCGCCGCCATGGCCGCGGGCGCCACCGTGACGCACGACCTCAAGCACTGAAATGTGCCCGGTCGGGCGGTCCGAGCACCCGGTATCGCTACAATGGCGTTCGGCGGCAGCCCAAAGTCCATTAGCGCAGCGACGCTGATATCCGACGCCGACATTCGACATAGCAGACACTTTCGGTTCAGGATGCCCAGAGCGCCGAAAGTGAATCCGACCGAAGGGGTGTACGTGGCAGCGACCAAACCCAGCACCGAGGAACCGGTGAAGCGCAACGCCACCAAGTCACCAGCGTCACCCACCAAACGGCCGCCGGCGAAGTCCGCCAACGGGACCGCGCCCGCAAAGCGGGCCGGCAAGTCGGCGCCGCGGCACACCAAGTCCGCGGATCACGAAGCCGAGACGGCGGCCGGCGACGACAAGACGACCCGCGCCGCCGCAAAGAGCACCACGCCGAAAACCCGAGTCGCCCGCGGCAGCAAAGCGGTAACCGGGGACTTGCCGGCCGACGCGACCGCCCAGGACACCGGGGAGGAGCTGGACACCGAGCCGGACCTCGTCGACGAGCCGGGCGAGGAGATCGACATCGCCGACCTCGCCCTCGATGACCTCGACGACGAGGCGGTACACGAAGGCGATGACGCCGACCTGGACGCGGGCACCTCCGAGGACGAGGCCCCCGCCCCCGCCCCCGCTTCCGCCGACGCGGCCGTGACGGCTCCCGCCGAAGACGACGAGGAGATCGCCGAGCCGACCGAGACGGACAAGGCGTCCGGCGATTTCGTGTGGGACGAGGACGAATCCGAAGCGTTGCGTCAGGCACGTAAGGACGCCGAACTCACCGCGTCCGCCGACTCGGTTCGCGCCTACCTCAAGCAGATCGGCAAGGTGGCGCTGCTCAACGCCGAGGAAGAGGTCGAGCTGGCCAAACGGATCGAGGCCGGGCTCTACGCCACACAGCTGATGACCGAGATCACCGACCGCGGCGACAAACTGCCCGCAGCCCAGCGCCGAGACATGACATGGATCTGCCGTGACGGCGATCGCGCGAAGAACCACCTCCTGGAAGCCAACCTGCGGTTGGTCGTCTCTCTGGCCAAGCGCTACACCGGCCGCGGCATGGCGTTCCTCGACCTCATCCAGGAAGGCAACCTGGGGCTGATCCGCGCGGTCGAGAAGTTCGACTACACCAAGGGCTACAAGTTCTCCACCTACGCGACGTGGTGGATCCGCCAGGCCATCACCCGCGCCATGGCCGACCAGGCCCGCACCATCCGCATCCCCGTGCACATGGTCGAGGTGATCAACAAGCTGGGCCGCATCCAGCGCGAGCTGCTCCAGGACCTGGGCCGCGAGCCCACTCCCGAGGAGCTGGCCAAGGAAATGGACATCACCCCGGAGAAGGTGCTCGAGATCCAGCAGTACGCCCGCGAGCCGATCTCGCTGGACCAGACCATCGGAGACGAGGGCGACAGCCAGCTGGGCGATTTCATCGAGGACAGCGAGGCCGTGGTGGCCGTCGACGCGGTGTCGTTCACCTTGCTGCAGGACCAGCTGCAGTCGGTGCTCGAGACCCTGTCGGAGCGCGAGGCCGGCGTGGTACGGCTGCGCTTCGGGCTCACCGACGGCCAGCCCCGCACTCTCGACGAGATCGGGCAGGTCTACGGGGTGACCCGCGAGCGTATTCGCCAGATCGAGTCCAAGACGATGTCAAAGCTGCGCCACCCCAGCCGTTCCCAGGTGCTGCGCGACTACCTGGACTGAGCGACACTCCCGATTACTGTGCTGACCAGCGGATTTGTTGGCCAGTTCCGAAATAGTAGACATGTACAGCGCTACCAGTCAAGATATCAGCGTGGCGCGTCGCAAACCTCCGGCTCTCGACCTGGCCGCGTTGTTGCCGTCCTGGGAGCTGGCGCTGCGCGCCGAGCGCAAGTCGCCGCAGACCATCAAGAGCTACGGCGACGGCGTGCGGGCGTTCCTGCGCTGGTGTGAGAACAATCACCACTCCCCCGCCCTGGACCGCGATCTAGTGAAGGGCTTCGTGGCCGATCTGCTCGACGCCGGGGCCGAGCCCGCGACCGCGCGGGCCCGCCAGCTCGGGGTGCGTCGGTTCTCGGCATGGCTCGAAGAGGAGGGCGAGATCGACACCGATCCCCTGCTCGGCCTCAAGGCCCCCAAGCTCGACGCCAAGGTCACCGAGTCGCTGACCGAGGACGAGCTGCGCCGGCTGATCAAGGCGTGCGCCGGTAAGGAGTTCCGGGACCGCCGCGACGAGGCGATCATCCGCCTGATGGCCGAAACGGGGATGCGCGCCGGAGAGGTCACCGGCTTGACGGTGCCCGACGTTGACCTCAACCGCGGCATCGTGACCGTGCGCCGCGGCAAGGGCGGCAAGGGCCGCATCGCGCCATTCGGGGACCAGACGGCCCGGGCGATCGACCGTTACCTACGCGCCCGGCGCACCCACCGCCTCGCCGATACCGATGCGCTCTGGCTCGGCGACCGCGGCAAGAACCTCGAGTACTACGGCCTCCATTCGGCACTGAAGTACCGCGCGCAGCTGGCCGAGCTGCCCAACTTCCACCCACACCTGTTGCGGCACACCGCGGCCTCGCGCTGGCTGGCCGCCGGCGGCTCCGAGGGTGGCCTGATGGCTGTGGCCGGGTGGTCGACACGCGACATGATCGACCGGTACACCCGGGCCACTGCGGCCGAGCGCGCGGCCGCCGAAGCCCGTGGGTTAAACCTGGGGGACGTGTGAGCAGTCACCACAGTTACGGCTACCCGATCACAGTCAGCGTCGCCACGCGGCGCGGCCACGGAAAGGGTAGACACGGACGCCGCAAACTGCACAGCTTCGCGCCCGCATTCCCGGAAGTAGACGGCCCGGGCAAGTGGCGCCCCGAGACGCCACTCACTCTCAAGCAATTCGACGAGGCCCACCGAGTAGCCGGGGGCACTAAGACTAGCCCCATCCTCGACCTAACGCCGCTTCACGCCCAGCGCGAGGGTGCACTCGGCTTAAGCACAGATGAGCCGCTGAGTAAGAAAAGCGTTCATCTCGCCGCGGGTGTAGACCTCTCCGGCACCACACTTGCCGTCATTCTCGAAGCACTAGAAAGCGCTGAACAGTTCACGGTCGACATCGACGACATCAAAGGCGTCGTCTCACAGCTTGGCCACCGAATCGCGTGCTTTACATCGTTAGACGACGACGGGCGCCGACACGCCGAACGTGCGCTGTACGCCGAGATCGTTCGGCGCTGTACTACACTGACCTAAGCCCAACGTGGCTTATGTGCCGGACGAGAGTTAATCCGGCCCGACACCAACTTTCCGGTGGCGGCATCATCGGCGGTCCTCACGGACCTGCCTATCTCTGCATGGAGAAAAGATGCCGCTCACGGCAGCAGAGCGTTCTTTACGCGGCCAAATAGCAGTCCACGAATCATGGGCACGCACCGAAAATCGTTCCGCTCGAACAGCTCCCGCGCGTAAGGCCGCGCTCGACAGGTTTGAGCGGATGGTCGACCCCGATGGGGAACTCACGCCCGAGGAGCGGGCGCGGCGCGCCGAGCACGCCCGCAAAGCGCATTTCAAAAGACTTGCACTGAAGTCGGCTAAGGCGCGGCGCCGTAGGACCGAGCTGGGCGGCGGTGACGCGGCCTAATGACCCAAAACGAAAGCCGCCCGAAGGCGGCTCCCGTATCCCGTTGTGATTCCAACCTTACCGCGTCTCGGGCGGTTTCGTGGTGGTCCGTGCACGAGTTCGTCTCCGCGGTGCTGAACCAAGTCGACGGTTGGCCGATGGCCGGTACGCCGGCCTGGTGCTCGCTGGCCCATGACGACCCGGCGAAGTGGGCCGCCCTGCTCGACGCTGCGCAGCATCATGCCTTGCGGCTGGAACTGAACCAGGAAGGCCGTGCTGACGCCTCGAAGGCTGTATCCAGCGCCGTCGACTGGCCGAAGGTGTCGCAGGAAATCCGACAGCGCAACGACTTCCGCGAGGCTAACGCGTGGACCAAGCGGGTGACGTCATGACCCAGGATCGCTCGGACGAGCTGCGCGAGTGGTATGCCGAAGACGACCCGGACGACGCCGAGCTGCTCGACGACATCGAGTCGTTCGCCGGGCCGTTTCTGGCGCTGCCGACCCCGGATCACTTGACGGTCTTGTGCCTGTGGGCTGCTCACACTTGGTGTGTCGGTGCGTTTTACGTGACACCCCGCCTGGTGCTCGACTCGCCAGAGCCAGGCACTGGCAAAACCCGCGTGTTGGAAGTGCTGGCGCTGCTCTGTTGCAACGCGAAGTTGACCTTATCGACGACTACGGCCGCTTTGTATCGTCGGATTGCGGCGGCCGACGACAACCCGCCCACTGTCCTGCAGGACGAGGCCGACGCGATATGGAGTCGCACGAGCAGCCCACAAGCTGAAGATTTGCGGGCTCTTTTCAACGCCGGCTACAAACGCGGCGCGACGGTTGACCGCTGTGAAGGCGACTCCAAGAACATGAAGGTGGTGGAGTTCCCAGTTTTCGCTCCGGTCGCTTTGGCGGGCCTGGCCGGGAAGATGCCCAGGACCATCCTCGACCGAGCGGCCGCGGTGTTCCATATGCGCCGGCGTGCACCCGATGAGCACGTTGCCGAATTTCGTGAGCGTGACGCCGCCGTCGCCGCTGCGCCGTTGCGCGACCGCATGCAGCGCTGGGGCGCCGCCAATTTCGACGCACTGGCGGCGGCCAGGCCCGCCATGCCCGAAGGGGTGCGAGACCGGCCCGCTGAATGCTGGGAATCGTTGCTGGCGATTGCCGACGCGGCCGGCAATGGTTGGCCCGAGCGGGCCCGCGCGGCCTGTCGCTACTTCGTGCTCGACAGCGACCCTGACGAGTTGTCATTCGGCGTGCGCCTGCTGCGCGACGCGCGGACTGTGTTCGGTGAGCGCGACCGGATGTTCTCGACCGACCTTGTGGCCGGGCTGACCGCCGACGACGAATCGGAGTGGTCTGACCTCTGGGGCAAGCCCCTCGACCAGAAGCGCCTAGCAAAGGAATTGAAGCGCTACGGCGTGCGGTCCAACACCATCCGCATCGGCGAACGGCGCGCTAAGGGGTACCAGGTCGACGGCGACGATGGACTTCGGCAGGCGTGGCACCGATACCTACCCGACGCTCCTGTGCGTGACAACCGTGACAACCGTGACATTGCAGGTCAGCGCGTCACGGATAGATCCAACGCGCGTGACAAGCGTGACACATCCGTGACAGCAAAAATGCCCTTTGAACTGCCAGTATCCGATGTTGTCACGGATGTCACGGTTGTCACGGACGAGTCCAGAACGCAAAGCGGAGTCCTGTTCGGCGACGAACCGGAGGGCACCGCCGAGGACCGCCGCTGCGCCTGCGGCAACCGCCTAGTGACCCCCGAAGCGAAGTCCTTCAGCAAATGCAAACCGTGCAGGGACAAGGCGATGGCGGCCGAGCGGTGACCGACTACTTCGACCTCCCTGACCGCGCTCGGTGCGTCGGCCTGGGTGACGTCGGGCTCCCCGATTACGCGGCTGCGACCGTCATCGGCTCCGATGGTGCAACACATTTCGTCCTGGCACAGGGCCGCGCACTTGGCGACCCGGACGTTCGCTACGACGCGGAGTGCTGCGACGTGGCGCACGAACAGTCGGGGCCTTTGCCGCTCGAATACATCCGCCGCCTGACGATCAGCCGGCGTCGGCAGCGGACTGAGGGGCCATGACCACCGCGGCGTGGTTCGACCCCGAAGGCGTCGTCAAGCTGCTGGCCAGCGTGTTGGCCGGCGCTCCGAAACTCTCCGACGCCGAATGCAGGGGCCGATTTGACCTGTTCGACGACCGGCGCGGTGACGAGGACGCCGAGGACGCCGAGACTCGGCACCAGCAAGCCGTGCAACTCTGCCACGCCTGCCCGGCCTTGGACGCCTGTACCGCATGGACCGCCCGGCTGCGCGGCCGCCACCGACCCGGCGGCGTCATCGCCGGACAGCTGCCCAAACCATCACGGCCCCGAAAGGAAAAAACCGCATGACCGCTGACTTTCCGTCCTCCTGCCCGGCCTGCGAGAGCCCCGCCGATGCGCGACGCGATCGCTGCGACTGCGGTCGCGTGCATTGCTTCGCCTGCGGCGAGCTGCTCGTGGAGGGCGAGGCGCAGTCGTGAGCGCCGACAGCTCCCGGAAGGGGGCGTGAACGTGAAGTTGTTGGGACGAAAGATGCTCAAGGCGGATGTGCGCCCCTTCACCGGGGATGACCGGCTCGTGCGCCTTGGGATCGGCTACGACGTGTACGTGCTCGACCACAGCGAGG
>NZ_JBYCLC010000238.1:0-4852 GCF_057473685.1 Mycobacterium sp. TH-M116
GGCCATCAACCGACAACCTCGCGGTGCGATAAATGTTCGTCAGTGCAGGCACCGACTTTCACTAGGCGTATCTCCAGTCACGGACGCGCCGGAGTGAAGTCGCACCAACTGGATAATTGCATAAAATTCGAGGTCAAATCGGCAATCCCGAGTACGGTCCGATGGAGCGCGTACTGGGGAGTCGGGCATGGGCCTGTCGCGGCGCCCGAAACCGAGTCGGCCAGTCGGCTCACACCGAGATGTGAGCTTTGCTCGGGTGTGAAATTTGCTTGGCCGGCGGCCCAACTTCTGGCCACCCCAACGGGAGAGCCAGCCACGACATGCGAAAGGCAGTGGAAAACACCGCTGATAGCTGTTGGACCTCGCAATCAGACCCAGCGCCGTGGGCAGCGCCGAATTGTTTGCTCGGGAACGACAGCGAGGCGGTTGCAATCGCGGCCTAAAAAGTTACCCGCGACCGCGTGACATTTGTACCTACTGCAGAGTAGGTTCTTTACTTACTGTGAAGTAAGAAGGAACGCCGTGAGGGAACCGGATGCGAGCCCATGCTCTCGGAAGAAGTGCGGTCCCCCCCGCCGCGCACACGTCCGTTCAGTCGCCGGCGAATCAGCCGACCCCATCCCCGAGGCCTCACCGACAACACTCGAACGCTGCTCGACCACTGCCGTAAGCCAGTTCTCGTGGTACGCGTGCGTCAATTTCGCTTATCCCCGAACCGAATAGCAAAAATGACAGCTACGGGAGCTTGAGGAGAGGATGGCTGCTGAACAGCATTTCGTGTCCGAGAATCGACGGTGGCCCGTGGTGGCGCGCAATCGGGAGAACGATGAACTGGGACGAGGATTTTGAAGTCGCCGTGGGCGAGGCAGCGCAGGATGCGGTTTGGGGAACGGAACATCCCCTCACCCACCACCTCGGAGAGGCGGACCCGCGCCGGGTGAAATATCTGCGTGAGTACCAACGGTCGGTCGGT
Source organism: Mycobacterium sp. TH-M116 (assembly GCF_057473685.1). Lineage (NCBI taxonomy): Bacteria > Bacillati > Actinomycetota > Actinomycetes > Mycobacteriales > Mycobacteriaceae > Mycobacterium > Mycobacterium sp. TH-M116. The sequence goes on from NZ_JBYCLC010000238.1 coordinate 974, forward strand.
AATCGAGTGCTTGCGGCTGTAGAGGCTCTCAGTCGCTCCGGCTACCAGAAATTGCGGTGAGCGTCCGCGCCCGGGGCAACCATCCGCCACCGAGCCGAGCCTCGGGTGCGGCAGATGACACATTCGCCGCCATTCTCCGGATCAGCAGCGGTAGTTTCATTCCTGCGCCGCCGTCGTGGCTCCGGCGGTCAGTGCGATACTGACGCCCGGCAGTAGCGGTTTTCCGCTACCACAAGATCCGTTGCAGGAGTGCGCGACCGGATGGACGAAGGAGAATCGGTGAAGACCATCCCGAAGTTGATGGTATTCGGTCTTGTCGAGTTTGCGGCGTTCGGATTGATCCTGTTTGTCCCGGCGGGCACGGTCCATTACTGGCAAGCGTGGGTTTTTCTCGTGGTGGTTGCCGTTTTGGCGTGGCTGCCCGCCCTCTACCTGCTACGCACGAACCCCGTCGCGCTCCAGGCGCGGATACGTGGGGGGCCGGCGGCGGAGACCCGGACGGCGCAGAAGGTCGTCATCGCCGGGTTGTATTTGTCGCTCGCGGCGATGGTCGTGGTCAGCGCGCTCGACCATCGCTTCGGCTGGTCGCGGGTACCGACAACAATCTGTTTGGTCGGGGATGTCGTGGTAGCCGTTGGGCTGAGCGTGATGGGCCTCGTCGTCGTTCAGAACAGCTATGCCGCCGCAACCGTCCGAGTGGAGGCCGGCCAGACAGTCGTCTCCACGGGTCTGTACGGGCTGGTGCGCCACCCCATGTACACCGGCAATGTGATCATGATGGTCGGCATCCCGCTTGCGCTCGGTTCCCTCTGGGGGCTCGTCTTCGTCGTTCCCGGACTGATCGTGCTCGCCTCGCGCATCGGCGACGAGGAGAAGCTGCTCCAGAACGAGCTGGAGGGATACCGCGAGTACACCCGGAAAGTGCGTTACCGGCTGGTACCCCGGGTGTGGTAGCGGCCGCGAGCAGCAGCCGAGGCCCCTGAACTCCTGCTGCGCCCCAGACGGACCGCCGGCGCAGCCTCAGAGATCGCTGGCAGGTCTCGCCGCGGGAACTTCTTCCAATGATCCGGCGAGTGCCGCCGACCGCTGACTCAGGCTCCGGACGGACGGCGCGTCGAACAAAGTCCGCACCGCGAGGTCGATACCCAGAGCTGCGTTGATCGCGGCGATCACCCGCATCCCGGAAATCGAATCCCCGCCCAGCACGAAGAACGACTCGCCCATCGGCACGCGGTCCACCCCGAGCACCTGAGCGTAGATGTCCGCCAGGATCTGTTCGATCAGGGTGGCCGGAGCGTCGTCGTCGCCGCTGCGGCGATAGTCGGGCGCCGAAGCGGCGGTCGCCGCACCGTTCCCATTCGTCCGGGTGTGCATGCGCGCGTCTCGCGCGTCCCACGACAGCAACGGCCGCGTCGCATCGGCGGTCATGGCCACCAAGACCTGCTCGAATCGCTCGATCAATGCTTCGACGTCGGCGACGTCGAACATGTCCGCGCGGTATTGGACGTGAAGTTCCACTTGGCTGCCCGGCAGAGCTTGCACTGTCAGCGGGTAGTGGTAGTAGTCGCGGTTGGTGACCGCGGTGACCGCCAGCCCTTCGTTGCCCGACAACGCGGCGGCGTCGGTCGGATAGTTCTCGTAGACGAAGACGGTGTCGAAGAGCCGTTCGTGGCCGGTGGCGCGGTGAATCTCGCTGAGCCCGAGGTGCTGGTGATCGAAGGTGTGGTTGTGGGCGCTTTGCAGCTGATCGAGTAGGTCGGCGGCGGTGCTGTTCGGGGTGATGCTGACCCGCACCGGGACCGTGTTGATCAGTAGGCCCACCATCGACTCCGCGTCGGCCACCTCGGCGGGCCGCCCCGAGACCACGGCGCCGAAGGCGACGTCGCACTGACCGGTCAGCCAGGTCAGCAGCTGCGCCCAGGCGGCCTGCAGAACCGTGCTGACCGTGGTGTGGCGCGACCGCGCCAGCTCGCCGACGGCCCGGGTGATCGGCTCGGGCACCCGGAACGAGGCGCCGCCCCGCCGCCCCAGCCCGAACCGGTCCACCGGGTCGACGAGTGTGGGCGTGTCAAAACCGGCGAATACCTCACGCCACACCGCGCGGGCGGCGGCGCGATCCCGACCGGACAGCCAGGTGACAAACCTGCGGTAGGGGGCCGCCGTGGGCAACCACTGGCCGTAATAGCCGGCAAAAATCTCGCCCAGCAGGATCTGCAGCGACCACCCGTCCAGCACGATGTGGTGATTGGTCAACACGAACCGGTGCCGATCCGGCGCGGTGCGGATCAAAGCCACCCGAAACGCCGGCTGATTGGCCATGTCGTAGACCGCGGCACGTTCGGCGGCGCACACGTGCTGGATCTGCGCCTCGACGTCGGCACCGTCGGCGACGACGTGGCGCCAGGGCACGGCGGGATCGGACGGGATGATCTGCACCGGCTCGTCGTAGTGCGAACAGAACCGGGCCGCGAGGTGGGGATGCCGGTTGATCACCATGTGCACGGCCTCGCGCAGCCGGTGCTGATCGAGCCGGCCGCTCAACGTCACATCCAGCTGGACCGCGTAGACGTCATCGCCACCCTCCGCGGTGTTCGCATGAAACAGCAGACCCTGCTGCAGCGGGGTCAGCGGCAACACGTCGGCGATGCGGTACCGCCGCCCGAGTTCGTCGATCTGCTGCTGACTCAGGCGCGCGGGCACGATGTCCGACGGCGTCAACCCGCCGCCGCCGCCGTGCACGTGCGCACAGATGCCGGCCAGGGCCTCGAACCACAACCGGCTGAGCCGGCCGACCTGCGCCTCGTCCAGTGCCGAGCGCGCCCACGTCCAGCCGGCGCGTAACTGCGGGCCGGTGTCGGTGTCCACGGTGCCGGCGTTGAGCTCCACGGTGTGCATCAGTGGCATGGGGATCGCCGCGGCCACCCCGGCAACGGATCCGCCGTCCTGGCAGAGCCGCCACAGGTCACCTGAGGTGTCGGCCGCTGCGCCCATGCGGCCCAGATAGTTGAACCCGAACGGCGGATCGGACCCGGCCACGTCGACAGCGGAATTCAGATAGCGCAACACCCCGTAAGTCAGACCGTCGGGCATGGCCCGTAGCTGCTCTTTGGCGTCCTTGACCACCGCCCCGAGCGCCGCCTCACCGGCGCTCACCTGCGCCCAGTCCAGCGTGCCGACCGGCCCGTCAACGCTCAACGCCACCGGGTATTTCGTGGTGAACCACCCCACGGTGCGGGACAGGTCGACGTCTGCGGCGAGGTCTTCCTGACGTCCGTGCCCCTCCACGTCGATCCCGACCGGCCCACCGGTGCCCGCGAACTCGGCAACCGCCAGGGCGAAGGCGATCAACAGGATCTCGTGTATCCCGGCATGAAACGCGGCCGGCACCTCCCCGAGCAGCATGCGGGTGGTCTCGGCGTCCAGCTCCACCGACAGGTTCCCCGCGGTGGCAAACGTATCCACCTCGGGTCGGACCGCCGGAAGCGCCGCGGGTGTCGCGGCGATCTGCCGCCACACCTGAGAGTGCTCCACCACTTCCGGGCGGCATGCGTGCTCGGCCAGCAGCGACGCCCACCGCGCAAACGACGTCCCGCCCGCCGGCAACACCACCTGCTGGCCGGCGCAAAGCTGGGCCCACGCGAGGTTGAGGTCCGCCAACAGGATCCGCCACGACACCCCGTCGACGGCCAGATGGTGCACGATCAGCACCAACCGACCCGTGGCGGGCACCCACAGCCCGCTCAGCATCACCCCGCCCGCCGGGTCCAACCGCGACCGCGCCTCGATCACCGCCGCATCGGACAAGACGTCCACGGTCTGCAGGCAATCGCGGGCATCGACCGACCCGGGCTCGGGCACCGTCAACGACCAGGCGCCGGC
>NZ_JBYCLC010000239.1:0-14964 GCF_057473685.1 Mycobacterium sp. TH-M116
AGAACCCGGCCTGGTACACCGCGTACACGCCGTATCAGCCCGAGATCAGCCAGGGCCGCCTGGAGGCGCTGCTGAACTTCCAGACGATGGTGGCCGAACTCACCGGGCTCGACATCGCCAATGCGTCGATGCTCGATGAGGGGACCGCGGCCGCCGAGGCGATGACGCTGATGCACCGCGCGGCCCGGGGCGCGTCGAACCGGCTGGCCGTCGACATCGACGTCTTCACCCAGACCGCCGCGGTGCTGGCCACGCGGGCCCGGCCGCTGGGCATCGAGATCGTCAGCGTCGACCTGCGCGAGGGATTGCCGGACGGCGAGTTCTTCGGGGTCCTCGCCCAGCTGCCCGGGGCCAGCGGCCGAATCACCGACTGGGCGTCCCTGGTCGCGCAGGCCCACGACCGCGGGGCGCTGGTCGCCGTCGGGGCCGATCTGCTCGCCTGCACGCTGATCACCCCACCCGGAGAGATCGGCGCCGACGTGGCGTTCGGCAGCAGCCAAAGATTCGGTGTGCCAATGGGATTCGGCGGACCCCATGCCGGGTATCTCGCGGTGCACGCCCAGCATGCGCGCCAGCTGCCGGGCCGGCTGGTCGGCGTGTCCGTCGACGGTGACGGCGACCCGGCGTACCGGCTGGCGCTGCAGACGCGCGAGCAGCACATCCGCCGCGACAAGGCGACGAGCAACATCTGCACCGCGCAGGTGCTGCTGGCGGTGATGGCAGCCATGTACGCCGCCTACCACGGCGCCCAAGGGCTGACCGCCATCGCCCGCCGGGTGCACGGGCACGCCGAGACGATCGCCGCCGCACTGGGCGACGCCGCCGTGCACGACACGTACTTCGACACCGTCCTGGCCCGGGTGCCCGCACGGGCGGACGCCGTCGTCGCCGCGGCGAAGGTCAAGGGGATCAACCTGTGGCGCGTCGACGCCGACCACGTGTCGGTGGCGTGCGACGAGGCCACCACGGCTGACCACGTGGCCGCGGTGCTGGAGGCGTTCGGGGTGTCGCCCGCCGAGCCGGTGGGCGCGGGTATCGCCACCCGCACGTCGGAGTTCCTGACCCACCCGGCGTTCACGCAGTACCGCACCGAGACGGCGATGATGCGCTACCTGCGCACCCTGGCGGACAAGGACATCGCCCTGGACCGCAGCATGATCCCGCTCGGCTCGTGCACCATGAAGCTCAACGCCGCCGCGGAGATGGAGCCGATCACCTGGCCGGAATTCGCGCGCCAGCATCCGTTCGCCCCGGCCTCCGACACCCCCGGGCTGCGTCGCCTGATCGCCGACCTTCAGAGCTGGCTGGTGCAGATCACCGGCTACGACGCGGTCTCCCTGCAACCCAACGCCGGCTCGCAGGGCGAGTACGCCGGTTTGCTGGCGATCCGCGACTACCACGCCAGCCGGGGCGAACCGCACCGCGACGTCTGCCTGATCCCGTCCAGCGCGCACGGCACCAACGCCGCCTCGGCTGCGCTGGCCGGTATGCGGGTGGTCGTGGTGGCCTGCCGCGGGAACGGCGACGTCGACCTCGACGACCTGCGCGCCAAGGTGGCCGCGCACGGCGACCGGCTGGCGGCGCTGATGATCACCTACCCTTCCACGCACGGGGTGTTCGAGCACGATGTCGCCGACATCTGCGCGGCCACGCACGACGCCGGCGGCCAGGTCTACATCGACGGCGCCAACCTCAACGCGCTCGTCGGGCTGGCCCGGCCCGGCAGGTTCGGCGGCGACGTCAGCCACCTGAATCTGCACAAGACGTTCTGCATCCCGCACGGCGGTGGGGGTCCGGGCGTCGGGCCGGTGGCGGCGCGATCCCACCTCGCGCCGTTCCTGCCGGGTCACCCGTTGGCCCCCGAGCTGCCCGCGGGGCACCCGGTGGCGTCGGCGCCGTACGGTTCGGCCTCGATCCTGCCGATCACCTGGGCCTACATCAGGATGATGGGCGCGGCGGGCCTGCGCGCGGCCTCGCTGACTGCGATCGCCTCGGCCAACTACATCGCCCGGCGCCTCGACGAGTACTTCCCGGTGCTCTATACCGGCGAGAACGGCATGGTCGCCCACGAGTGCATCCTCGACCTGCGCGGCATCACCAAGGCGACCGGCGTGACCGTCGACGACGTGGCGAAACGCCTGGCGGACTACGGCTTTCACGCGCCGACGATGAGCTTCCCGGTGGCCGGCACGCTGATGGTGGAGCCCACCGAGAGCGAGACGCTGACCGAAATGGACGCGTTCTGCGACGCCATGATCGCCATTCGGGGTGAGATCGACCGGGTCGGCGCGGGGGAGTGGCCGGTGGACGACAACCCCCTGCGGAACGCACCCCACACCGCGCAGTGCCTGCTGGTCGACGATTGGGATCACCCCTACACCCGCGCGCAGGCCGCCTACCCGCTGGGCACGGGCTTCCGGACCAAAGTGTGGCCGCCGGTGCGCCGCATCGACGGCGCCTACGGCGACCGCAACCTGGTCTGCTCCTGCCCGCCGGTGGAGGCGTTCGCGTAGTCCGCCGAGGGCCACTCAGCCCAAATACGTGTTGAGCGCCGCGGCGAGCTCGGGGGAGGCCGAGGTGGCCAGGTTCCGGTAGCTACCGCCGCTGAGTTGTGCGACGGCCTCCCAGGTCGCCCGGTCCGGGTCGGCGCCGAAGTCGATGACGTTGACCGCGATCGGCTTGGCCGGGTCGGCGCTGGTCCGGATGAAGTCCTGCAGCCCCGCACCGTCGAGCGTCTGGTCGGTGTGCGGCCCGGCGGTGATGACCAGGATGGAGTTCGTCTGGCCGGCCTGGTAGTTGGACTGCCTGTCCTGGTAGAGCATGCGCAGTGTCGTGAACGACACCGCGCCCCCCGGCGAGGAGTACTGCTTGTCCAACGCGGCCATCAGTGCCGCCGACCGGGGCTGGCCGTTGACCGGGTCGGACAGCGGTCCGGTCGTCACCTCGGCGCGGCCCTCGTGACCGTCGAAAGTCCAAAGTCCCAGGACATCGGTGGGCGGCAGCGACGTGATCGTGCCCTCGAGCGCCGCGACCACGTTGGCCAGCCGGGTCTTGCCGCCGTCGTCGGTGGGCATCGACTGGTCGAGCATGATGGTGGCAGCCCCCCCGTGCAGCGGCGCGGCCATCGCCTCGGCCAGCGTGGCGCGCAGCCCGTCGTCACCGATCGACAGGGCGGCCGAAAGCGGCGGGAAGCCCGTCACCGGGCTGCTCGGCGGTGCGACGCCGTCGACCCGGAATCCTGCTGCAGCCAGCTTGTCGAGTTGCTCGGGTTTGCGCATGAAGTGGGCGAACTCGCTGCCCGCCGCGACCTGCTCCTGCGTCAGCCACTCGCCGCTGAGCAGCACCGTGGGATAGTCGGCCACCGGCGGCGGTCCGGGCGGCAGCCAGGCTCTCAGCTTGCCCTTGGCATCCGACAGCGACCGGCTGCGCTGGAACACCTGCTGTTCGGTGGTGATCACGGCGTGCACCGGCGCCGATGCGACATCATCCGCGTTGAGCAGCGCGTTCATCGCCTCCACGACCGAGTTGTCCGCCAGCTTGGGCTCGGAGCGAAGCAGCGTGTTGACCGCGCCGATTCCCTGGGTGGCCGGGGTGCCGGCCGGCGCCGAGGCGACCGCGACCGCCTCTCCGGCCAGGAACGAGGCGTCACCGTTGCCGCTCGTCGGCAATGCCAGCCGCAGCGACCCCCAGCCCGGCAGGCTCAGTCCGTCCAGGGCGTTCGGATTGGCCTGCAGGCCGGGCAGCGCGGCCCAGTTCTGGTTGCTCAGGGCGTGCTCGAGTTCGGGGCGCAGGGCGACCACCACCGGCGACGTCACGAGCGACCGGCTGTCGCTGATCGTCTTCGGACCCGTGGCCGCGGCGAGCCGCGCGACGGACACCGAGCTGCCCGGGAGCCACAATGCCGGCCGCTCGCCCAACTCGGCCGGCCACTGGCCGATGAAGCCGTCGAGGACTGCGTCGCCGTTGGCCGCCTTGATCTTCACCACCATGCAGTGGTCCCCGACCGGACCGGCCGTGGCGTTGTAGCTTTCCGCGAGCTCCTGCACCTGATCGGCGATCGACGGGTCGACGATGGCCGCGACGTCCTCCCTGCCGCCCACGCAGCGCACCGCGCCGCGGAGCGAGCGGTTGGACAACGCGTCGCCGAAGAAGCTCCACAGGATCACCGTGCCGACCACCACGATGACGGCCACCAGCGCCACGATCACCCCGAGGCTGACCCCCCGTCGGCCGCCGACGCTGCGGTGGCCGCCGCGCCAGTCGCCGAGGCCTCGGTGCCCGCCCCGGAACAGCGACGGCGCCGGGCGCGGCGCGAGCTGGGGATCCTCGTCTGGCGTTCTCGCGCCGAACGCGCCGTCGGCGGGATAGCGATCCTCGGCGTCGGAGGATTCGTCCTCGTCGGTGTCGGCCTCGTCCGCCCCGTCAAGGCCGGGTCCACGCGGCGGGAACTCCGGCGTCGGGAGGCCGCCCCACGGGTCGGTCGTCCACGGCCCGTGCGTCTCGAACCCGTCGCCCGTGCCGTGCTCGCCGGAGGGCTGATCGACCGGCTCGTCGGGGTCGGGCCTGCTGTGCCTACCCATACCGCCGTCCGCCGCCTTTCCGTCGACTGGTCACGTGAACTGGTTCATCGCGTGTGGAGCCCGGTATCGAGCGACGGCGGCTTTAACCCGCGTCGCGGGCCTTACGTTCCCGCCGGCGCCGATGCAGGATCGGCTCGGTGTAGCCGTTGGGCTGCTGGGCGCCCGACAGGATCAGGTCCTGGGCGGCCAGGAACGCGATGCTGTCGTCGAAGTCGGGCGCCATGGGCCGGTAAGCCTTGTCGCCGGCGTTCTGCTGGTCGACCAGCGGCGCCATCCGCTCCAGCCCGGCCCGGACATCTTCGCTGGTGATGATGCCGTGACGCAGCCAGTTCGCGAGCAACTGGCTGGCGATCCGCAGGGTGGCGCGGTCCTCCATGAGGTCCACGTTGTGGATGTCGGGCACCTTGGAGGAACCCACTCCCTGGTCGATCCAGCGCACCACGTAGCCCAGGATTCCCTGGCAGTTGTTGTCCACTTCTTCGCGGATCTCCTCGGGAGCCCAGGCGAGTTCCTTGGCCAGCGGGATGGTCAGCAGCTGGTCGACGGTGGCGCGCCTCTTGCCTGCCAGCTCCTTCTGCACCGCCGCCACGTCGACCTTGTGGTAGTGCATCGCATGCAGCGTCGCAGCGGTCGGCGAGGGCACCCAGGCGGTGCTGGCGCCGGCGCGGGGCTGGGCGATCTTCTGCTCGACCATGTCGGCCATCAGCTCGGTCATCGTCCACATGCCCTTGCCGATCTGGGCGTGGCCGGCGAAACCCGTCGCCAGGCCGACGTCCACATTGTTGTCCTCGTAAGCCAGGATCCACGGCTGGCTCTTCATGGTGCCCTTGCGCACCATCGGTCCGGCCTCCATCGAGGTGTGGATCTCGTCGCCGGTGCGGTCCAGGAAACCGGTGTTGATGAACACGATCCGGTCGGAGACGGCCTTGATGCACGACTTCAGGTTGACCGTCGTGCGCCGCTCCTCGTCCATCACGCCGACCTTGATGGTCTTCTGCGGCAGCCCGAGCACATCCTCGACCCGGCTGAACAGCTCTGCGGTGAAGGCGACCTCGTCGGGGCCGTGCATCTTGGGCTTGACGATGTAGACCGAGCCGGTGCGGCTGTTGGCCAGCGGGCCGTGGGGGTCGCCGGCGGTCAGGCCGTGGATGGCGCACAGCCCGGTGAACAACGCATCCTGGATGCCCTCGAAAACCTCGTTGCCTTCCGCGTCGACGATCGCGTCATTGGTCATCAGGTGACCGACGTTGCGCACGAACATCAGGCTGCGGCCCGGCAGGGTGAGCTCGCCGCCGTCGGGGGTGGTGTAGCCACGGTCTTCGTTGAGGACGCGGGTGAACGTCTTGCCGTCTTTGCTGACCTCGGCGGCCAGGTCGCCCTTGTTCAGACCCAGCCAGTTGCGGTAGGCGCCGACCTTGTCGTCGGCGTCGACGGCCGACACGGCGTCCTCGAAGTCGATGATGGTGGTGACCGCCGACTCGAGCACCACGTCTTTGATGCCGGCGGCGTCGGTTTTGCCGATCGGCGACTCCGGGTCGATCTGGATCTCGATGTGCAGTCCGTTGTTGACCAGCAGCACCGACCAGTTGGGGGAGCCGAGTTCGCCGCTGTATCCGACGAACTTCTCCGGGCTGGCCAATCCGGTGGTCTCCGAACCGACGCCGATCTGCAGCCGGCCGTCGGCGATGCTCAGCGCCGTCGCTTCCGTCCACGACCCCGACGCAAGAGGTGCCGCCTCGTCCAGGAACGTGCGCGCGTAGGCGATCACTTTGTCGCCGCGGGCCTTGTTGTAGCCGCTGCCTTGCTCGGCGCCGTCACTTGCCGGGATGACATCGGTGCCGTAGAGGGCATCGTAGAGAGAGCCCCAGCGGGCGTTGGCCGCGTTGAGCGCGAATCGGGCATTGGTGACCGGGACCACGAGCTGAGGGCCGGCGGTCGTGGTGATCTCGGGGTCCACGTTGGACGTGGTGATCGTGAAGTCCTCCGGCTCGGGCAGCAGGTAGCCGATTTCGGAGAGGAACTCCCGGTATGCCTGCGGGTCGATCGGCTCGATCACCCGGTGCCGGTGCCACTTGTCGATCTGGGCCTGCAGCTCGTCGCGGCGGTTGAGCAGATCCCGGTTCTGCGGGCCGAGGTCGGTGACGACCTTGTCGACGCCAGCCCAGAAACTGTCCGGGTCGATGTCGGTGCCGGGCAGTGCCTCGTTGTTCACGAAGTCGTAGAGCACCCGGGCGACCCGCACGTTGCCCACCGACACGCGATCAGTCATTTCTCTCCTCCGTAACGGGTCGGCTCGCATCTCCGGCCCTCAACTGGCAATGGCGTCAGCCTACCGACAGGCAGCGCGACGACCCTTCGCCGGCCGACCCCGCAGCAGGTCACGACCCACTGACTACGTCCCCGATGACATCGCGGGCGCCGTCGAGCACCGCTTGCCGGCAACGCTCGCGCCGCGGCGCGCACACCTCGGCCCCGGTACGTTTCCCCACCGGCGGCCGTAGCGATCATACGGGTCAGCGCTGTTCTCCCCGCCGGCCACTCCCACCACGCCGGCGCGGGCTCCGCCGAGGTTTTCGCTAGGCCTGGTTCATGGCGCCGACCAGGTCTTCGACCAGATCGTCCATGGCCACCATCCCGACCACCCGGCCGATGTCAGAGCCTTCACCGCCGGTCACCAGGGCCAGGTGGCTGTTGTCGCGCCGCATCCGGGACAGGGCCTCGGCCAGCGGCAACGAGGTGGGCACTCGCGGCAGTGGCCGCACCACCGCCAGGTCGATCGCGGAACCGGGATCGCCGCCGAGGGTGAGCACGTCCTTGATATGCAGGTAGCCGATGAAGTGGCCGTCCGGGTCCTCGACCGGATATCGCGAGTACCCCGTCTCGGCCAGGGCCTGTTCGACGCTGTCGACGGTGGGCCCGGAGCCCGCCGCGGCCGCCGGCACGGCCCTGATCGCAGCCAGTGGTACGACCACGTCCCCGACCACCCGACTGCGAACCTGCAGCGCCCGCGTCAGCCGGCTGTACTCCTCGGGATCCAGCAGACCTTCCGAGACGGACTCGGCGATCATCTCGTTGAGCACCGCGGTGTTGACTGCGCTCTCGAGTTCGTCCTTCGGCTCGACGCCCAGCACCCGCAGGACGGCGTTGGCGCAGCGGTTGTAGAGCGCGATGAACGGCCGGGCGATTCGCACGTAGGCCAGGTACGGCGGGACCAGCAGCATGGCCGTGCGCTCCGGACCGGCCAGCGCGATGTTCTTCGGCACCATCTCGCCGAGCAGCACGTGCAGCGTCACCACGATCGCCAGCGCGATGGCGAACGACAGGGTGTGCAGCAACGTCGGGGGCAGACCGGCCAGCCCGAAGCCCGTCGCCAGCAGGTTGAACACCGCCGACTCGCCGATCCGGCCGAGCAGCAGCGAGGCGGCCGTGACGCCCAGTTGGGCGCCGGCCAGCATCGACGACAGCTGCTCACCGGCGCGGATCACGGTGACCGCCCTGTTCCTGCCCTGCTCGGCCAGCGCCTCGAGACGGTCGCGGCGCACCGAGATCAGCGAGAACTCCGCACCGACGAAAAAGGCGTTCACCCCGATCAGCAGGATCGCCAGCAGCAGTCTCATCGTGTCGCTCACCGGCGGTGCCCGTCCGGCAGACGGTCCCGACCGCCCAGCTCGGTCAACTCGAGCTGATCGATGCGGTGTCCGTCCATCCGGACAACCGTCGCTTGCCAGCGCCCCGGCTCGCCCATCAACCTGTCTGAGTCCAGCGACGGCAGCTCCACGGTCTCGCCGGCTGTCGGGATGTGGCCGAGTTCGCGCAGCACCAGGCCGCCGATCGTCTCGTAGGGGCCCTCGGGCCCGCGGTAGCCGGTGGCGGCGGCGACCTCGTCGATGCGCAGCAGGCCGGCCACCCGCCAGCCGCGGCCGGCCGCCATCACGTCCGGGGTCGCGTCGTCGTGCTCATCGCGGACGTCGCCGACGATCTCCTCGATCAGGTCCTCGAGGGTGACCATCCCCGCGGTGCCGCCGTACTCGTCGACGACCATCGCGGTCTGCAGATCGCTGGTACGGATGAGTGCCATCACCGCGTCGCCGTCCAGCGTCGACGGCACCACCGGGACCGGCCGGGCCAGCGTGGTCAGCGGCGTGTGCGCGCGGTCGGCGGGCGGGATCGCGAACACCTGTTTGACGTGCACGATGCCGACGGTTTCGTCGAGGTCGCCGTCGACGATCGGGAAGCGGGAGAATCCGGACTCGGCGGCCGCTGCGATCAGGTCGGCGACGCTGCCGCCGGTGTGCAGTGCCACGATCTTCGACCTGGGCGTCATCAGTTCCTCGGCGGTCCGGGTGCCGAACTGCAGCGATCGCCGCACCAGCGATGCGGTGGCCGCGTCCAGGGCGCCGCTGCGCGCCGAGGTGCGCACCAGCGACAGCAACTCCTGTGGCGAACGTGCCGACCGCAAGTCCTCGGCCGGTTCGATGCCCAGCTTGCGGACGATCCAGTTCGCCGCGCCGTTGGTCAACCGGATCGCGGGGGTGAGCAGCAGCGAGAACAACAGCTGCGCGCTCACGACGGCGCGCGCGGTCGCCAACGGGCTTGCCACCGCGAGGTACTTGGGAACCAGTTCGCCGAACACCATGGACACCGATGTCACGACCACCATCACGAGCAACGCCATGACGCCGTCGCCTACCGGATCGGACACCCCGAGCGCGTCCAGCCACGGATGCGGCAGGTCGGCGACCATGGGCTCGGTCAGGTAACCGGTCACCAGCGTTGTGATGGAGATGCCGAGCTGGGCACCCGAGAGCTGGAAGGACAACGTGCTCTGGGCGCGCTGGATGAACCGGTCGCGGCGCGCTCCGGCGCGGGCGTTGGCTTCCACGGTGCTGCGGTCCAGCGCGGTCAACGAGAACTCGGCCGCGACGAAGACCGCGTTGGCGACGATCAACACGGCGATGGCCAGCACGCTGACCCAGCCGGCGGTCAGGTTCACGGTGTTCCCGGGAACGCGGCGGGCGGCGGTTTCACCCGCGGGTACGCGGCCTCGAGGCGTGCCTGCGGCACGTCATCCCCTTCGCTCGATGCCGCGCAGCGGTGTGCTGCGGGCGGGAATCACAGAAATTGCCATGGTAGCGAAATTCCCGTCCGTCCCGGAACGGCCGGCCCGGACGCTTCCGTTGCCACGTGTTCAGGGCGTTGTCACCAGCCCAGGGGCAGCGGATGGCCCTCGGCGAACCCCGCGGCCGACTGCACGCCGACGACGGCTCGCTCGTGCAGTTCGGCGAGGTTGGCGGCACCGACATAGGTGCAGGTGCTGCGGATTCCCGAGGTGATCTGGTCGATCAGGTCCTCGACGCCGCCGCGGGCGGGGTCCAGTCCCATCCGCGACGTCGAGATGCCTTCCTCGAACAACGCCTTGCGGGCCCGTTCGAAGGCCGTGTCGGCACCGCTACGCGCGACGACCGCCCTCTTGGACGCCATCCCGTAGCTCTCCTTGTAGGGCTGGCGGTCCCGGTCCCACAGCAGGTCGCCGGGCGATTCATAGGTGCCGGCGAACCACGACCCGATCATGACGTTGGACGCGCCGGCGGCCAACGCCAGCGCCACGTCGCGCGGGTGGCGGATCCCGCCGTCGGCCCACACATGGCCGCCCAGTGCCCTGGCGGCTGCGGCGCATTCGACCACCGAGGAAAACTGCGGCCGACCCACACCCGTCATCATCCGGGTGGTGCACATCGCGCCGGGCCCGACTCCGACCTTCACGATGCGGGCCCCGGCCTCGATCAGGTCCCGGGTGCCCTCTGCCGACACCACATTGCCCGCCACCAGCGGCAGGTCGCGGTCCAGTTCGGAGACCACCTCGGAGACCGCGGCGATCGCCTCGAGCGTCTTGACTTGATGCCCGTGCGCGGTGTCGATGACCAACACGTCGACCCCCGCTTCGGCCAACCAGCGGGCCCGGGACCCGACGTCGCCGTTGATGCCGACGGCGGCGCCGATGCGCAGCCGCCCGCGCGCGTCGGTGGCCGGGGTGTAGAGCCCGGCGCGGATGGCGCCGGTGCGGGTCAGCACTCCGGCCAGCGTCCCGTCAGCGTTGGTCACCACGGCGACCCCGATCGGGGCGTGCTCGAGCAGGTCGAAGACCTTGCGCATGTCGGTGCCGACCGGGGCGGCGACGAAGTCGTCGACGGCCACGTCGCGCACCCGGGTGAAGCGGTCCACGCCCACACAGGACGCTTCGCCCACCAGGCCGATGGGACGTCCCTCGAACACCACAACCGCGACGCCGTGCGCGCGTTTGTGGATCAGCGCGACCGCGTCGGACACCGAATCGTCGGGCTCGAGCACGACCGGCGTGTCCAGCACCAGGTCGCGGGTCTTGACGAAGTCCACCGTCTGCTGCACCGCGGGGATCGGCAGGTCCTGCGGCAGGATCACCAGGCCGCCGCGCCGCGCGACCGTCTCGGCCATCCGCCGCCCGGCGACCGCGGTCATGTTGGCGACCACGACCGGGATGGTGGTGCCCGCGCCGTCACCGGTGGACAGGTCGACGTCGAAACGCGACGCGACCTCCGATCGGTTCGGCACGATGAAGACGTCGTCGTAGGTCAGGTCATAACCGGGTCGATGCCCGTCCAGAAACCTCATCGTGGTCGCCTCAACTCGTCACGCCCTCTTGCCCGGCCCCACACCGGCTAGGCGGGCACCTCGGTGCGGTCGCCGCTCCACAGCGTGTGGAACTTGCCCGGCTGGTCGATCCGCCCGTAGGTGTGGGCACCGAAGAAGTCGCGCAGACCCTGGATCAGTGCGGCCGGCAGCCGCTCGGTGCGCAGCGCGTCGTAGTACGACAACGCCGACGCAAAACCCGGAACCGGGATGCCCAGCTGGGTGGCGCTCAGCACGACGCGACGCCAGCCGTCGATCGCCGCCTCGATCGCGCTGCGGAAGTAGGGGGCCACGATCAGAGTGGGCAGGTCGGGCTCGGCGTCGAACGCCTCCTTGATGCGGTCGAGGAACTTCGCCCGGATGATGCAGCCGCCGCGCCAGATGGTCGCCAGGTCGCCGGGGGTGATGCCCCAGTCGTATTCGGCGCTGCCGGCCTGGATCTGGTTGAAGCCCTGCGCGTAGGCGATGATTTTCGACGCGTACAGGGCTTGGCGCACGTCCTCGGTGAACTGCTTCGCGTCCCCAGGTTTCGAGCTCGGTGTTGCGCCCAGCTCACCGGAGGCCAGCCCGATGGTGGCCGTGCGCTGAGTCGCCGAGCCCGACAGCGCCCGGGCGAACACCGCCTCGGCGATGCCGGTGACCGGGACACCGAGGTCCAGCGCCGACTTCACCGTCCAGCGCCCGGTGCCCTTCTGCTCGGCCTCGTCGAGGATGACGTCGACGAGCGGCTCGCCGGTCTTGGCGTCGGTCTGGCGCAACACCTGCGCGGTGATCTCGACCAGGAAGCTGTCCAGCTCGCCGGAGTTCCACTCGTCGAACACGTCGGCGATCGCCGCTGCGTTCTTGCCGAGCCCGTCGCGCAGCAACTGGTAGGCCTCGCCGATCAGCTGCATGTCGGAGTACTCGATGCCGTTGTGCACCATCTTGACGAAGTGCCCGGCGCCGTCGGGGCCGATGTGGGTGCAGCACGGGACGCCGTCGACGTGCGCGGAGATCTCCTCGAGGAGCGGCCCCAGGGATTTGTACGACTCGGCCGGACCTCCCGGCATGATCGACGGGCCGTTGAGCGCGCCCTCCTCGCCGCCGGAGATCCCGGCGCCGACGAAGTGCAGGCCCCGCTCCCGCATCGCCTTCTCGCGGCGGATGGTGTCGGTGTAGAGGGCGTTCCCCCCGTCGATGATGATGTCGCCTTCCTCCATGGCATCGGCGAGCTCGTTGATGACCGCGTCGGTGGCCTCGCCGGCCTTGACCATGATGAGCACCCGGCGTGGTTTCTCCAGCGCGTCCAGGAATTCCGGGATGGTCTGGCAGCGCACGAATTCGCCGTCGTCGCCGTGCTCGGCGAGCAGTGCGTCGGTCTTGGCGACCGTCCGGTTGTGCAGCGCCACCGTGTAGCCGTGCCGGGCGAAGTTGCGGGCGATGTTCGAGCCCATCACGGCCAGGCCGGTGACGCCGATCTGAGCGGTACCGGTCGTGCGGTTCGGCTTGGCATCCGACGGGGTGGCCGACTTGGTATCCGACTTGGTTTCCGACGAACTCATGTCTTCGCGCCTCTCGGTTTGGAGAACTTCTGTGGCAAGCCTTTCCGACACACTGTGGCACAGCGGAGTACCCGTCCGCCGGGTGGTTTCGGTCCGGCTGCTGCTAAAGATCGAAAAGTCGCCGTAGTTCGGTGAGCCACGGCACCACCAGCGCGATGGTGGGGACAACCAGGATGGCCGCCGCGGCCACGTAGGCGACCACCGACAAGGTCAGGCTGTTGCACCGCCCCGCAAGCCGACGGACCCGCACCACCGTGCTGGGACCGCCGACGGCCAGTGCGCCCGACGGCGCCCGCCCCGACGCGCAGGCAACGAGCGCCCGTGCCAGGGGAGCGCGCCCGGCGGCGCGCACAGCGGCGTCGTCGGCCAGCAGTTCGACGAGCAACTCCACGGCGCGCAGCGCACTGGAGCTGCGCACGAATCGGGGGAAGGCGGCGTGCACGGCGGTGAACGCCTCCAGCACCAGGTCGTGGCGGGCCCGCAGGTGCGCCCGCTCGTGGGTGAGGACGGCCGCGACCTCGTCTCCGGTGAGGGCCGTCAGCGCCCCTTCGCTGACGACCACGCGGCTGCGCACTCCGGGCAGGCAGTAGGCCAGCGGCTGAGCCACCCCCAACACGCGCAGGTCGCGGGTCCGTGCGCACGGCTGCACACGGACGGCGTCGTGGTCGACCCCGACGAGGTCGACCACCATTCGGTGATGCGCCCGCCGACGTCGATTGGCGATGACGACGCGCACCACCGCAACCGTCAATCTGCCACCCACCAGCACGGTCAGCGCGAAGGTGGCGACGCATGCCATCCACAGTGGCCAGCCCATCTTTGCCGCGGCCTCGACGACGCCGACCGTGGGTCGCCCGTCGGGACCCGGCATCAACAGCCAGCTGGCGATGGTTATGCCCGCACTGAAGGTCGACAGGACCGCGGCCAGCGCGATGGCCTGCCACAACACCATCGTGGCGCGCGGGGCGCGCAACGGCCACGTCGCGCGCGCCAGCACGGCCGGCGCCGGACCGACCAGCACCACCGCGAGGAGAGCGAAAGCCAGCGCGCACACGCCGCCAGTCTCCCTTATGAATCCGCCGACACGCCACCAGGCGGCGTTGTGCTCTGTTGTGCTTCCAATTCGGCGAGTGCCCGCCGCAGAGCCTGCGCCTCGTCCGCACCGACCCGCTCGACGAAGTGCACGAGCGCCGCCTGCCGGCCCCCGGAGTCCTCCGCCTGGGCCAGCGCGTCGACCATCAGCCCGGCGACCAGTTCTTCACGGCCGTGCACGGCCGCATACCGGTGGGCACGGTCGTCGCGGATCTGCGACACCAGATTCTTCTTTGCCAGCCGCTGCAGAACCGTCATCACTGTCGTGTACGCGAGGTCGCGGCGCGCCGACAGCGCCTCGTGGACCTGGCGCACCGTCTGGGGTTCCGGCGTTGACCACAAGTGGTCCATCACAGCGCGCTCGAGCTCCCCTAACCTGGTCAGCTTCGGCATAGTTTGCTCATCTCCTCAAGCGTCGCGACCAGCGTACTCCGGCTTACTACCGTTCGTCGTAACGGCAGCCGGCTGAGCCGCCCGAGCGGGCTTGTAAATTAGGGCAGCCTTTCCTATGCTAATCGTGATCGAGCAGCATCGACCGCGACGGAGTCCTGTGGGCTGCAGTGACCCCCGGTCCACTCGATCGGCGAGCCCCGTGCCCTGCGCACGGGGCTCGCCCGTTTTCCGGGACGGGCCCGCGGGCGCCGGCCACCGCACGCGCCGATGGACGCGCGCCGATGGTCGCGCGCCGATGGTGTAGACACGAGGACGTGCAACCGCCAGACACGGTCACCCCCGGCGACGGCCCGGACTTCACTGCGCCGTTCGACACCGAATTGGGCCTGCGTTACACCGAACTCGGCCCGGACGGCGTCCGGGCGCAACTCGATGTCACACCGAAGCTGCTGCAGCCGATGGGTCTCGTGCACGGCGGCGTCTATTGCTCGATGGTCGAGAGCATGGCCAGCGTGGCGGCTTACACTTGGCTGGCCACCCGGGGCGGCGGGAACGTCGTCGGCGTCAACAACAACACCGATTTCCTGCGGTCCATCGGGTCGGGGACCGTGTACGGCAGAGCCGAACCCGTCCATCGCGGGCGTCGTCAGCAGCTCTGGCTGGTCACGATCACCGACGCGACCGACCGACTC
>NZ_JBYCLC010000240.1:0-11057 GCF_057473685.1 Mycobacterium sp. TH-M116
TCCACCTGCACCACTACTAACCGCGAAGACCCCGTCAAAGGGGGTTCCCGACGTGCGAGCAAGGACAGATGAATCTGGTGGCTGGCCGTCCGCTTGCTGCTTTCTGTCTGCCCTCCTGGCGTCGAGTGTGAACAGGGGGCGGGATTTTCGTTTTTCTCGCCCACGTTTCACGCTCGACGCCCAGGATTCACACTCGATGCATTGGACCCGAAAACACCCGCACCAGGGGGTAGCGTCCCGACTTGTCACCCGCCACAACCGCCGGATAGGCACAATCCTCCCCGCCGTCTCGTCGGCAGCCCTGATTCCCCGGAAGGCAAGCGGACCCGCACGTACCCGCACAATCGCCCGGCATGACCTCACCACGGCATCGACAATCGATGAGCTACTCAACGAAGAAAAAGGCCTGTGGTGACTTACCACTACCTCGACGGCTCCGTCGCGGTACGCATCATGCTCGGCCATTCGGCGTCAGCGGCCCAATGGTTCGACAGCACGACCGGCGGAGACGACGATCGCGTCGTTTCCTCACGCATCCTGCGCACCGAGATCACTCGCGTAGTGCGCCGGGAGAACCTGCCGGTCACCGACCGCGACCAGATTCTGGACTATATCGACACGATCCCGCTCGACCACGCCGTTGTGCAACAAGCCGAAGCAATCATCCCTCACATTCGCACGCTCGACGCCATTCACCTCGCGTCGGCATTGCGTTCCGGCCTCGATGACCTGGTTATCGCCACGCACGACGAGACTATGAAATCAGTGGCTGTGGCGCTCGGGTTCCGGATCGCCGATCCAGTGGAACCCTGAGGTGCCACGCATCAGTGGGTCTGGTTTCGACTCGATGGACCGGCTCAACCGTGACGCGAGTGGGTTCGATGGACTCGGGCCATCGTGCCCTCAGGCCGTGGTGTGCCCGCC
The DNA here is from genome assembly GCF_057473685.1 of Mycobacterium sp. TH-M116. Taxonomy (NCBI): domain Bacteria; kingdom Bacillati; phylum Actinomycetota; class Actinomycetes; order Mycobacteriales; family Mycobacteriaceae; genus Mycobacterium; species Mycobacterium sp. TH-M116. The sequence continues at coordinate 925 of NZ_JBYCLC010000240.1, forward strand.
GTTGTCAAGTTTCTCCGCGATCCAGACTTTGATGAGTGATTGCCGGGTGACGCCGAGCCGGGTCGCCTCGCGGTCGAGTTCGGCGATCATCCACGCCGGGAAGTCGACGTTGACACGCCGGTGTTCCTCTCCGGGACGCCGGGCCCGTGCGGTATCGAGGGAAGTGGTCATGTCCCGACCGCTGTCGAACCGTTCATCGAACTCGTTAGCCTTCATAGAGTTCTTCCTCTCCTTCACGTGAGCGGCGTACCGAGATGATTCGAATGCGATCGCATCTCTGCTCATCCATCTCTGCTCATCCGTTGTGCGTGCCGGCACTTCGATGCGGTGCGGATCCGACCAGATGGACCGGGCAGCATCGAAGTCGATGCCATGCTTGGCATGGTTGGCCGCGCTCTTGACGGGGTCGAACTCGAAGCTATGTATGTATAAAAAATATACCGAAATCACGCAGATTCCCCGTCGGTCCAAACCTGTTGCCAACCGAATGGTGGCGGCGAGACCAGGGGGTAGTTTCCCGACTTGGCTTGCGATCGAGGTCAAATGTCTCTGTCAGACAATGGGATTCGCTTGTCAGGATGTGTGAATCACGATAGAGCGGCCCGGGGGTGCTGAGGCGTCGTCAATCTCCCTCCCGGCCAGAAGCTCGATGGCGTGCTGTTGACAGAATGATGAACGCGGTCATGGCGGACCGCGCGCCATCTCCGCCGCCCGATGCCGACGCTTCGCCTCCCTCCCGGCGGCTACTAGCCTGGACACGTGCCAGATCCCGCCACGTATCGCCCCGCGCCGGGGTCCATCCCGGTCGAGCCGGGTGTCTACCGGTTCCGGGACCCGCACGGGCGAGTCATCTACGTCGGCAAAGCCAAGAGTCTGCGAAGCCGGCTGACCTCGTACTTCGCCGACGTCACCGGCCTGCACCCGCGCACCCGGCAGATGGTGACCACCGCTGCCAGGGTCGAGTGGACGGTGGTCACCACCGAAGTCGAGGCGCTGCAGCTCGAATACAACTGGATCAAGGAGTTCGATCCGCGCTTCAACGTGCGCTATCGGGACGACAAGTCCTACCCGGTGCTGGCGGTCACCCTCAACGAGGAGTATCCGCGCCTGATGGTCTATCGCGGCCCGCGCCGCAAAGGGGTCCGCTATTTCGGGCCGTACTCGCATGCCTGGGCCATCCGGGAGACGCTGGACCTGCTCATCCGGGTCTTCCCGGCGCGCACGTGCTCGGCGGGTGTATTCAAGCGCCACAAGCAAATTGACCGGCCATGCCTGCTCGGCTACATCGACAAGTGCTCGGCGCCCTGCGTCGGCAGGGTCAGTGCCGAGCAGCACCGCCGCATCGTCGGCGACTTCTGCGACTTCCTTTCCGGAAAAACCGACCGTTTCGCCCGCGAGCTCGAGCAGCAGATGAACACTGCGGCCGAGCGGCTCGACTTCGAGCGGGCCGCCCGCCTGCGGGACGACCTGTCCGCGCTCAAGCGGGCCATGGAGAAGCAGGCCGTGGTGTTCGGCGACGGCACCGACGCCGACGTCATCGCGTTCGCTGACGACGACCTGGAAGCCGCAGTGCAGGTGTTCCACGTCCGCGGCGGGCGGGTGCGCGGCCAGCGCGGTTGGATTGTCGAAAAGGTCGGCCAACCAGACGATTCCGGCGAGGGGCAGTTGGTGGAGCAGTTCCTGACGCAATTCTACGGTGAGCAGGCCGAACTGGGTGGGGCCGCCGATGAGGCGGCGAACCCGGTTCCCCGCGAGGTGCTGGTGCCGTGCCTGCCGTCCAATGCCGACCAGCTGTCGAGCTGGCTGTCCGGGCTGCGCGGATCCGGGGTCAATCTGCGGGTGCCGCGTCGCGGCGACAAGAAGGCGCTGGCCGAGACCGTGCAACGCAACGCCGAAGAAGCACTTCAGCAGCACAAGCTGAAAAGAGCCGGCGACTTCAACGCCAGATCGGCTGCGCTGCAGAACATCCAGGATGCCCTGGGCCTGGCGGACGCGCCGCTGCGCATCGAGTGCGTCGACGTCAGTCACGTGCAGGGCACCGACGTGGTGGCCTCGTTGGTGGTGTTCGAGGACGGGCTGCCACGCAAATCGGACTACCGCCACTTCGCGGTCCGCGAAGCGGCCGGGCAGGGACGCTCCGACGACGTCGCCTCCATCGCCGAGGTGACCCGCCGCCGGTTCCTGCGCCACCTGAACGAGAAGCAGGACCCGAATATGCTTTCCCCGGAAGGAAAGTCGCGCCGCTTCGCCTACCCGCCGAATCTGTATGTCGTCGACGGCGGCGCGCCGCAGGTCAATGCGGCCAGCGCCGTGCTCGAGGAGCTGGGTGTCACCGACGTGGCGGTGATCGGCCTGGCCAAACGGCTCGAAGAGGTGTGGGTGCCCTCCGAGCCGGACCCGATCATCCTGCCGCGCAACAGCGAGGGCCTCTATCTGCTCCAGCGGGTCCGCGACGAGGCGCACCGGTTTGCCATCGCCTACCATCGCAGCAAGCGATCCAAGCGAATGACCGCATCCGTGCTGGACTCGGTACCGGGATTGGGGGAGCACCGCCGCAAAGCGCTGGTAACGCATTTCGGATCCATCGCCCGCCTCAAGGAGGCCACCGTCGACCAGATCACCGCCGTTCCGGGCATCGGCGTGGCGACCGCCGCGGCCGTGCTCGAGGCGCTGCGACCGGAGCGACCGGAGGATGCGGGATGAGCGGGCAGGGTGAGCTGGCCCAGAGCTACCCGGGGTCCCACAGCGAAGGATCCGCCGACGGCATCGACGTCGTCCTGGTGACCGGGTTGTCCGGGGCCGGGCGGGGCACGGCGGCCAAGGTGCTCGAGGACCTCGGCTGGTACGTGGCCGACAACCTTCCGCCGCAGCTGATCACCCGGATGGTGGATTTAGGGCTGGCCGCCGGGTCGCGGATCACCCAACTGGCGGTCGTCATGGACGTTCGGTCACGCGGATTCACCGGTGACCTGGATTCGGTGCGTACCGAGCTGGCAACCCGCAACATCGCCCCGCAGGTGGTCTTTTTGGAGGCGTCCGACGACACGCTGGTGCGCCGCTACGAACAGAACCGCCGCAGCCATCCGCTGCAGGGTGAGCAGACCCTGGCCGAGGGCATCGCCGCCGAACGCAGGATGCTGGCCCCGGTGCGCGCCGGCGCCGACCTGATCATCGACACGTCGACGCTGTCGGTGCGAGCCCTGCGGGAAACCATCGAGCGCGCCTTCGGTGGCGTCACCGCCGCGTCCACCAGTGTCACCGTCGAGTCGTTCGGCTTCAAGTACGGGCTGCCCATGGACGCCGACATGGTCATGGACGTGCGGTTTCTGCCCAACCCGCACTGGGTGGACGAACTGCGCTCCCACACCGGCCAGCACCCGGCGGTGCGTGACTACGTGTTGGCCCAGCCCGGCGCAGCCGAGTTCCTCGACACCTACCATCAGCTGCTGAACGTGGTCGTCGACGGCTACCGCCGGGAGGGCAAGCGCTACATGACGGTTGCGATCGGCTGCACCGGCGGCAAGCATCGCAGCGTCGCGGTCGCCGAGGCGCTGATGCAGCTGCTGCAGACCAACGCCCAACTTGCGGTGCGGGTGCTGCACCGGGACCTGGGTCGCGAATGAGCCCGGCAGCGAGCCCGCCGGCCGGTCACAGTCAAAGCATCGTCGCACTGGGCGGTGGACACGGGCTGTACGCGACGCTGTCCGCGGCCCGCCGGCTGACCCCGCACGTCACCGCGGTGGTCACCGTCGCCGACGACGGCGGCTCGTCGGGCCGGCTGCGCAACGAACTGGACATCGTGCCGCCGGGCGACCTGCGAATGGCGTTGGCGGCGCTGGCGTCCGACAGCCCGCATGGTCGGCTGTGGGCGACCATCGTGCAGCACCGCTTCGGCGGCAGCGGCGCGCTGGCGGGGCATCCCATCGGCAACCTGATGCTCGCCGGCTTGTCCGAGGTTCTCGGCGACCCGGTCGCGGCCCTCGACGAACTCGGGCGCATCCTCGGCGTCAAGGGCCGGGTGCTGCCGATGTGCCCGCTGGCGCTGCAGATCGAGGCCGACGTGTCCGGCCTGGAGTCCGACCCGCGGATGTTCCGGCTGATCCGCGGGCAGGTGGCGATCGCGACAACCCCGGGCAAGGTGCGGCGGGTCCGGCTGCTGCCCGGCAACCCGCCGGCGACCCGGCAGGCCGTGGACGCGATCATGGCTGCCGACTTGGTGGTGCTCGGACCCGGGTCGTGGTTCACCAGCGTGATCCCGCATGTGTTGGTTCCGGAGTTGGCCGCGGCCCTGCGGGCGACCACCGCCCGCCGCGCCCTGGTGCTCAACCTGGTGGCCGAGCCGGGGGAGACCGCCGGTTTCTCCGTGGAACGCCACCTGCACGTGCTGGCCCAGCACGCGCCGGATTTCACCGTCCACGACATCATCATCGACGCCGACCGGGTCCCCAGTGACCGGGAGCGCGACCATCTGTGTCGCACGGCGACACTGCTGCGCGCCGAGGTGCACTTCGCTGACGTGTCCAGACCTGGTACACCTTTACATGACCCGGGCAAGCTCGCGGCCGCCTTGGACGGTGTGCGAGTGGGCAACAAGGACTCGTCGTCGCCCAGCGCGACAGTCACCGGAGAGATTCGGATCGACGGTGAACGCCCGCAGACCGGGGCGGATGAACCGGTTGACAACGGACCGAAGGGTGACGACGCGTGGCGATGACGACCGAAGTCAAGGACGAGTTGAGCCGCTTGGCCGTGCCGTCGGTCAGCGCCCGCCGCGCGGAGGTCACGTCCCTGCTCCGGTTTGCCGGTGGGCTGCATATCGTGGCTGGCCGGGTGATCGTCGAGGCCGAGGTGGACTTGGGCAGCATCGCCAGGCGCCTGCGTAAGGACATCTTCGACCTGTACGGCTACAACGCGATCGTGCATGTTCTGTCGGCCAGCGGGATTCGCAAGACCGCCCGCTACGTGCTCCGAGTGTCCAACGACGGCGAGGCGCTGGCACGCCAGACCGGGCTGCTCGACAACCGGGGGCGTCCGGTACGTGGGCTGCCGGCCCAAGTGGTCGGCGGCAGCATCGCCGACGCCGAAGCGGCGTGGCGCGGGGCGTTCCTGGCGCACGGTTCGCTGACCGAACCGGGACGGTCGTCGGCCCTGGAGGTCAGCTGCCCCGGCCCGGAGGCCGCGCTGGCGCTGGTGGGCGCGGCACGCCGGCTCGGGGTCGGCGCCAAAGCGCGCGAGGTGCGCGGCGCCGACCGGGTGGTGGTGCGCGACGGCGAGGCGATCGGCGCCCTGCTGACCCGGATGGGGGCCCAGGACACCCGGCTGGTGTGGGAGGAGCGCCGCATGCGGCGCGAGGTGCGCGCGACGGCCAACCGGCTCGCCAACTTCGACGACGCCAACCTGCGCCGCTCCGCCCGGGCCGCGGTCGCCGCGGCCGCCCGGGTGGAGCGCGCGCTGGAGATCCTCGGCGACACCGTGCCCGACCATCTCGCCACAGCCGGCACTCTGCGGGTGGAGCACCGGCAGGCCTCGCTGGAGGAGCTCGGCCGGCTGGCCGACCCTCCGATGACCAAAGATGCTGTGGCGGGCCGTATCCGGCGCCTGCTGTCGATGGCGGACCGGAAGGCGAAGGTCGAGGGCATTCCCGACACGGAGTCGGCGGTGACGCCGGACCTGTTGGAAGACGCCTGATGCGCGGCGGCCGGCCCCGCACGGATTGTCCGAAATAGCTGTTCGGTTTTCGGCGCCGAGGGCTACGGTCGGAGCATGAAGCAGCTTTCGAGCGTGGACGCGGCGTTCTGGTCTGCCGAGACCGCGGGCTGGCACATGCACGTCGGTGCGCTGGCGATCTGCGACCCACGCGATGCGCCCGAGTACAGCTTTGCGCGGTTGCGCCGGCTGATCATCGAGCGACTGCCCGAGCTGCCGCAGCTACGCTGGCGCGTCACCGGCGCACCGCTGGGCCTGGACCGGCCGTGGTTCGTCGAGGACGAGGACCTCGACATCGACTTCCACGTCCGTCGCATCGGGGTTCCCGCGCCGGGCGGACGCCGCGAACTCGAAGAGCTGGTGGGCCGGCTGATGTCCTACAAGCTGGACCGCGCCCGGCCGCTGTGGGAGCTGTGGGTGATCGAGGGTGCCGCGGGCGGCCGGATCGCGTCGCTGACCAAGATGCACCACGCCATCGTCGACGGGGTCTCGGGCGCCGGGCTCGGCGAAATCCTGTTGGACGTGACGCCCGAACCCCGGCCGCCGCAGCAGGAAACGGTCGGATCGCTGGCGGGATTCCAGCTTCCGGGCATCGAGCGGCGCGCGGTGGGCGCCCTGATCAACGTCGGCATCATGACGCCGTTCCGCATCGCCCGGCTGGCAGAGCAGACGCTGCGTCAGCAGATCGCCGCGCTCGGGCTCCACAGCCGGCCGCCACGCTACTTCGAGGCGCCGAAGACGCGATTCAACGCGCCCGTGTCGCCGCACCGGCGGATCACCGGGTGCCGCATCGAGCTGTCCCGGGCCAAGGCGGTCAAGGACGTCTTCGGTGTGAAGCTCAACGACGTCGTGCTCGCGCTGGTGGCCGGCGCCGCCCGGGAGTACCTGCACAAGCGCGGCGAACTGCCGGCCAAGCCGCTGATCGCGCAGATCCCGGTGTCGACCCGCACCGACGACAGCAAGGACGACGTCGGCAACAAGATCAGCTCGATGACCGCGTCGCTGGCCACCGACATCGGCGATCCCGCCGAGCGGCTGCGCGCCATCCACGACAGCACGCAGAGCGCCAAGCTGATGGCCAAGGCGCTCTCGGCGCATCAGATCATGGGGCTGACCGAGACCACACCGCCCGGCCTGCTGCAGCTGGCCGCCCGGGCGTACACGGCCAGCGGGCTGTCGCGAAACTTGGCCCCCATCAACCTGGTTGTGTCCAACGTGCCCGGGCCGCCGTGCCCGTTGTACATGGCCGGCGCCAAGCTGGATTCGCTGGTGCCGCTGGGGCCGCCGGTGATGGACGTCGCGTTGAACATCACCTGCTTCTCCTACACGGACTACCTCGACTTCGGGTTCGTGACCACCCCGGAGGTGGCCAACGACATCGACGAGATGGCCGACGGCATCGAGTCGGCGCTGACCGAGATCGAGAACGCCGCGGCGCTGGGCTAGTCGCGGTCCGGATAGGTGGTCGCGTAGACCCAGGTCAAAAACCGCGCCACCGCCTCGGCGGACCGGTGCGCCCGCGGGGAGCCGAAGATGTCGAAAGCGTGCTGGGCGTTGGGTAATTCGGCGTAGGCGACTGGCGACTTCGACACCGCCCGCAATTCGGAGACGAATTCCCGCGCCTCGCCCACCGGGATGAGCGAGTCGTCACGGCCGTGCAGGACGAAGAACGGCGGCGCGTCGGCGCGCAGCCGCTGGATCGGGGAGGCGTCGACGTAGACGTGCCTGTGCGTGGCGAATTTCCTTTTGACAACGAACTTTTCGAGCAACTTCACGAACTCGGGACGGCCCTCGCCGTGGGTGGAGAACCAGTCGTAGCGCCCGTACAACGGAACCGCGGCGGCCACTGAGGTGTCGGCGTCCTCGAAGCCCGGCTGGTATGCGGGGTCGCCCGCGGTCAGCGCGGCCAGCGAACACAGGTGACCACCCGCCGAACCCCCGGTGATCGCGACGAAGTCGGGGTCGCCGCCGTAGTCGGCGATGTTCTCCTTGACCCACGCCAGCGCGCGTTTGACGTCGACGATGTGGTCCGGCCAGGTGTGCCGCGGGGAGACGCGGTAGCCGATCGACACGCACACCCAGCCGTGGGCGGCCAGCCGGCTCATCAGCGGATAGGCCTGCGGGCGGCGCATCCCGATCACCCAGGCCCCGCCCGGCACCTGCACGAGCACCGGCGCCTTGCCGTCGCGTGGCAGGTCGCGGCGGCGCCAGATGTCGGCGAGGTTGGCCCGGCCGTGCGGGCCGTAGGACACCACGTTGGTTTTCCCGACGTAGCGCCGGCGCGCCACCGACATGCGCAGCGGCACGTTTCGCCGCCCCGCGGGGGTGGGCCGGGCCGACAGGTCGGCGATCTCGTCGGCGTAGTCGGGTCCGAGTTGTTCGCGCAGCCCGGCCTCGAGCACCGGCCCGGGGGTGGTGACACCGCGGTAACGGATCGCCGCCAGGATCGCCCACGACGCGACCGTCAGGGCGAGCGCCGCCCGGCCCCGGGGCCCGGCGAAGTCGCCGCGCCGGCCGCGGCGCAGCGCGTCCACCAGGGAGCCCGCGAAGTACAGGCCGGGCACCTCCGAGGCCGGCCAGCCGAGCCAGAACACCAGGACGGTGCTGTAACCTTTACGGGCCAATGGCCGAAACCCGTTGGTGGCGTTGGCTATTTCCAGCGCAGCCCGGGCCAGCGGTCTGGGGGTGAAGACCCGCCGGCGCAACCGGTCGAGCCTCACGAGCCGCCGACCTCCTCCCGCAGTTTCCTGCGAAGGATCTTGCCGGTGCCGCCGCGGGGCAGCAGGTGTCCGACATCACTGCGCTCGGTCACGTTGCTCCTTGGGTTCCCACGGGGCCTGGCCGCATCGAGGCGACGGTGCGTTCCTCGATCGTAACGGGCCGGTGCCGGGGGGTTTCCGCCGTGTTTTCCGGCGCGACGTCCCGTGCCAGGCGGCGCGGCGGCGCTTTTTGTCGCCCACGCGTATGGTGCCGGCCGCGTCCGGCGCGTTATGGTTACGCACGCCCGACGGTAGACCCCCAGCTGAGAGGGACGGAATGGACCTCGCCGGATTAGCTGACGCGCCCCAGCGGGTTTGTGCCACCGGGGTAACGGCCGACCGTCGCCAGGCCGAGTACTTTCTCAATCTGCTGCTTCAGCGCCGCCATCTCATCGACGAACGGATCGCCGAACACCGCAGGGCCGGCGTCGCCGCCCAGAACAGCGGCGACGCCGAACGCGCCTACGGCATGCGGCGGATGGCCCACGGCGAGGAACAGGACCGGCGGACTCTCGATCGTCTGATCGAGAACCTGCGGCGGCGCTTCCCGCGGCAGGACCCTGGCGACGTTCCCGGCGGTGCGCAGGTGCGGCTCGCGGTTCGGTAGGCGCGCACCGCCAATGGGATCCACGACACCGCTGCTGTTCGAGTTTCTGGGGCGGCGCTGCCGGTCGGGGCCCGAGCCCGGCGACGGCCACCCGGTCCACGTCACCACCCGACGCAGCGCCCGATGACGCGGGCGGTCGTCGTCGGCGCCGGCCCCAACGGCCTGGCCGCCGCGATCCACCTGGCCCGCCACGGTGTCGACGTGCAGGTGCTCGAGGCCCGTGACAGCATCGGCGGGGGAGCACGGTCGGGGGAGCTGACGGTGCCCGGAGTCATCCACGACCACTGCTCGGCGTTCCACCCACTCGGCGTCGGTTCCCCGTTCTGGCGCGAAATCGACCTGCAGCGCCACGGGCTGGTGTGGAAGTGGCCCGAGGCCGACTGCGCCCACCCGCTCGACGACGGCACGGCCGGCGTGCTGTACCGGTCGATCGATCGGACCACGGAACGCATGGGCCCCGACGCGGCGCGGTGGCGCCGCGCCGTCGGGGACCTCGCGGCGGGGTTCGACGCGCTGGCCGAGGATCTGCTCCGCCCGGTGCTCAGCATCCCGCGACACCCGCTGCGGCTGGCCGGCTTCGGGCCGCGCGCGCTGCTGCCGGCCACCACGATGGCCCGCTGGTTCCGCACCGAACAGGCGCGCGCGCTGTTCGGCGGCACCGCCGCGCACGTCTACACCAGACTGGACCGGCCGCTGACCGCGTCGCTCGGCTTGATGATCCTGGCCAGCGGGCACCGCTACGGCTGGCCCGTCGCCGAAGGGGGATCCGGTGCGATCACCCGCGCCCTGGCCGCCGCGCTGACCGAGCACGGCGGCGTGGTGGCCACCGGGGTGACCGTCGCCGCCCGCCGCGACATCCCCGATGCCGACATCGTCATGCTCGATCTCAGCCCCGCGTCGGCCCACGATCTCTACGGCGACCTGATGCCCGCCCGGATCGGGCGCGCCTACCGGCGCTACCGCCAGGGCTCCTCGGCGTTCAAGGTCGACTTCGTCGTCGAGGGCGACATTCCCTGGGCCAACCCCGACTGCGGGCGCGCCGGCACCGTCCACCTCGGCGG
>NZ_JBYCLC010000241.1:0-2065 GCF_057473685.1 Mycobacterium sp. TH-M116
CTTCCGATGGACATGACCCCTGCAGAGTTGGTGGTACCCAAGTGAAACGCGGATTTGCACGGCCGACACCGGAGAAGCCTCCGGTCATCAAGCCGGAGAACATCGTCCTGCCAACTCCGCTGAGCATTCCGCCGCCGGAGGGCAAGCCCTGGTACATGATCGTGATCGGCGTCGTCGTGATCGGCCTACTGGGCGGCATGGTGGCCATGACTTTCGCCAGCGGGTCGCACGTGTTCGGCGGCGTCGGCTCGATCTTCCCGATCTTCATGGTCGGCGGGATGATGATGATGATGTTCGGCAGCCGGATGGGCGGCCAGCAGCAGATGAGCCGGCCGAAGCTGGACGCGATGCGCGCCCAGTTCATGTTGATGCTGGACATGCTGCGCGAGACGGCCCACGAGTCGGCCGACAGCATGGACGCCAACTACCGGTGGTTCCACCCGGCACCCACGACACTGGCGGCCGCCGTCGGCTCGCCCCGGATGTGGGAACGCAAACCCGACGGCAAGGACCTCAACTTCGGCGTTGTCCGGATCGGCGTGGGCATGACCCGCCCCGAGGTGACCTGGGGTGAGCCGCAGAACATGCCGACCGACATCGAGCTGGAGCCGGTGACCGGCAAGGCGTTGCAGGAGTTCGGGCGCTACCAGAGCGTCGTCTACAACCTGCCGAAGATGATCTCGCTTCTGGTCGAGCCCTGGTACGCGCTGCAAGGGGAGCGCGAACAGGCGCTGGGGCTGATGCGCGCGATCATCTGCCAGCTGGCCTTTTCCCACGGACCCGACCACGTCCAAATGATCGTGGTGAGTTCCGATCTCGACGAATGGGAGTGGGTGAAGTGGCTGCCGCACTTCGGCGACCCCCGGCGTCAGGACGCGGCGGGCAACGCGCGGATGGTGTACGGCTCGGTGCGCGAGTTCGCCGCCGAGCAGGCCGAGCTGTTCGCGGGCCGGGGTTCGTTCACGCCTCGGCATGCCAGTTCCTCGGCGCAGACGCCGACGCCGCACACCGTGATCATCGCCGACGCGGCGGACCCCCAGTGGGAGTTCGTGATCAGCGCCGAGGGCATCGATGGGGTGACATTCTTCGACCTCACCGGATCGTCCATGTGGACCTCGGTCCCGGAGCGGATGCTCAGCTTCGACGAAAAAGGCATCATCGAGGCGCTGCCCCGCGACCGCGACACCTGGATGGTGATCGACGAGAAGCCTTGGTTCTTCGCGCTCACCGACCACTTCAGTCTCGAGGAGGCCGAGGAGTTCGCACAGAAGGTGGCACGCTGGCGTCTCGCCGAGGCCTACGAGGAGATCGGCCAGCGGGTCGCCCATATCGGCGCCCGTGACATCCTGGCCTACTACGGTATCGACGACCCGGCCGACATCGACTTCTACGCGCTGTGGGGCAGCCGCTCAGACCACATGGGCCGTTCGCGGTTGCGTGCGCCGTTCGGAAATCGCTCCGACAATGGCGAACTGCTGTTCCTTGACATGAAGTCGCTGGACGAAGGTGGTGACGGCCCGCACGGCGTCATGTCCGGCACGACGGGTTCGGGTAAGTCGACCCTGGTGCGGACCGTGATCGAATCGCTGATGCTCAGCCACCCGCCCGAGGAACTGCAGTTCGTGCTGGCCGACCTCAAGGGTGGATCGGCGGTCAAGCCGTTTGCCGGGGTACCGCACGTGTCGCGGATCATCACCGACTTGGAAGAAGACCAGGCGCTGATGGAGCGCTTCCTGGACGCACTGTGGGGTGAGATCGCCCGCCGCAAGGCGATCTGCGACAGCGCCGGCGTGGACGACGCCAAGGAGTACAACTCGGTACGCCTCCGGATGCGGGCCCGCGGCCAGGACATGCCAGCGCTACCGATGCTCGTGGTCGTCATCGACGAGTTCTACGAGTGGTTCCGCATCATGCCGACAGCGGTCGACGTGCTCGACTCGATCGGCCGGCAGGGCCGCGCGTACTGGATCCACCTGATGATGGCGTCGCAGACCATCGAGAGCCGGGCGGAGAAGCTCATGGAGAACATGGGTTACCGCCTCGTGCTGAAAGCCCGTACTGCGGG
>NZ_JBYCLC010000242.1:0-1732 GCF_057473685.1 Mycobacterium sp. TH-M116
AAATACGGGTCAGGATCCGGCTTGGCCGAACAGGGCGGTGAATGCGTGGGCGGAGTCCGCCTCGTGCGCTTCCATCAGGGCCGCCGCCTGCGTCAAACCCTCGGCCAGTCGTGTCCCGCCGGTCAGCACCTTGTTGAGGTCGCCGGCGACCTCGGTGGCGGTCACGTGGGACGCGGTCACGGCGTCGCCGGACCAGGTCGCCGGATTCATGACGTTTTCCTGGTTGGCGACATAGCCTTGGGCGATCCCGATGGCGTGTTCCATATTCGCCTGAATGGCGTTTGACGTGTCGCGAAGCATGTGCGGCGTTACTTTGATGGTCACGGAAATCTCCTTCTGCGATTGGCCGCCCCCCTATGGCCTGGGGCGTGAAGCGGAGTGTATGGCGGCTGTTTGGACCTGTCGATTCACCCTTTCGCCGGGCCGGCTTCACGCTCGATCGTCGACAACCCGCACCGTCACGGGTTGTTCGGGCTTGTCCCGGGAAGCACGCCCACCCCCGGCTGCGTGGCCGACCGGCATCCCGCCGACGGGGGTGCCGCCGGTCGTCGTCGTCTGCGGGCGCAGGGCTTCCGCGCCGAGCGCCCCGCTGGGCCGCAACCCCACCGGCCGACCGCTGCTGCCGGTGTCGAACGCGCTGACGGGCCGGGTGAAACTGCTCGCGGACATGCCCGCGCCGGTCAACGATGCGCTACCGCCCGCGCCGGCCGAAGCGCCGGCCTCTGCCGCCGAAAGTCCTCCGGTCGCCGACACCGCCGAGGCCACCGGCCCCGCACCGCTCATCCCCATCCCGGCGGGATTGGCGAACATGCCCGTCATCGACTGCAGTGGCTGCAGCGCGCTCATCGGAGCCTGCATCAGTTGCGCGGGGGCCTGCAGCGCCTGCGGGACCGCCCCCAGCATCGACTGCATCGGCTCCATGAACGCACCGGCCTGACTCCCGAATTCCTTTCCCGCCGAAGCAGATTGGCCGACGCCGCCGGCACCCGTCGACACACCTTGCAGCGCGGAGCGCAAACCGTCGCCGGCCGCGGTGTCCGCCGCGGCCTGGCCGACCGCCGCCGCCGCCTGCGCCGGAGCCGCCGGCGAGGCCCCCATGGCTGCGACCGGGGGTGGGATCGCCAGGCTTTCGGCCAACGCGGCGAGGATCGCCCCGTAGGACGCGCCGATGGAGGAGTTGACCGGCCACATCACACCGAAGTACTCGACGTCCAGCGAGATGATGCGCGGCGTGAGCGCCCCGAGGACCATCGGGTTGATGCCGTTGTCGACTCCCCATTCGTCCCGGTTGGCGATGCATTCGGGAGCCGGGCGCATCGCGACGGCGGCGGTCTCGTACGCGGTGACGGCGGCCGACACCACGGCCGGCTTCACATCGACCCAGCCGGCGAGCCCGTGCAGCGACGCATTGAGCATGGTGGCCGTGGCCGCGGACTCCGCCGACCCGGCACCGGTCCAGCTCGCCGACGTCGCAGCGGTGTTGCTCGCCGATGCGACACCCGAGGCGTGGTGCGCGGCCGCCAAGGTTGTCCATGCGGTCTGGTTGGCCACGTGCGTGCCCACCCCGGTCCCGGCTTTGAGCAGCATGTCGTTGTCCTCGGGTGTGCGTACGGCCCAACCCGGATCAGGCATGCATTCTCCCCTCGCTACGTGCCCAGGGTCGCAGCGCGCGCCGCCTCGGTGGCGACGGCCACCCCCGAAGCCATGCTCTGCGCGCCGGAGAACAGGCCGC
>NZ_JBYCLC010000243.1:0-4598 GCF_057473685.1 Mycobacterium sp. TH-M116
GTGCCGCGGGCGCGGCCTTCTTGGCGCCGGGCCGCTTGGCGCCGCCGGCGATGCCCAGGCCCTTGGCGGGGGCGGCCTTGGCGGGGGCGGCCTTGGCGGGCTCCTCGGCTGTCACCGGCGCCTCCGCGGGTGCGGCAGGCGCGGCGGCGGCCTCGGCCTTGGGTACGGGCTTCGGCTTGGGCTTGGGTTCGGCCTTCTCCGCGGCTTCGGCGGCCGCGCCCTTCGCCGGCAGCGTGGCCTTGTCGTACTCGAGCGACGCGAGCAGGATCTGCGCGACGTCCATCACCTCGACGCCCTCGCGGCCGGCCTCCTCCTGCCGGTCGTTGACGCCGTCGGTGACCATCACCCGGCAGAACGGGCAGGCGGTGGCGACGGTCGCGGCCCCGGTGGCCAGGGCCTCGTCGACGCGTTCGTGGTTGATCCGCTTGCCGATGTGCTCTTCCATCCACATCCGCGCGCCGCCCGCGCCGCAGCAGAAGCTGCGCTCGGCGTGCCGCGGCATCTCGGTGAGCGTGGCCCCGGCGGCCCCGATCAGCTCGCGCGGGGCCTCGTACACCTTGTTGTGCCGACCCAGATAGCAGGGGTCGTGGTAGGTGATGTCCTGGGACACCGGGCTGACCGGGACCAGCTTCTTGTCGCGGATGAGCCGGTTGAGCAGCTGGGTGTGGTGCAGCACCGAGTAGTTGGCGCCGAGTTGGCGGTACTCGCGGCCCAGGGTGTTGAAGCAGTGCGGGCAGGTGACGACGATCTTGCGGTCGACGGTCTCAACCCCCTCGAACACCCCGTCCAAGGTCTCGACGGCCTGCTGGGCGAGCTGCTGGAACAGGAACTCGTTGCCCGAGCGGCGCGCGGAGTCGCCGTTGCAGGACTCTCCGGCGCCCAGCACCAGGTACTTCACCCCGGCGACCGCGAGCAGTTCGGCGACGGCCTTGGTGGTCTTCTTGGCCCTGTCGTCGTAGGCGCCGGCGCAGCCCACCCAGAACAGGTACTCGTAGCCGTCGAAGCTCTCCACGTCCTGGCCGTAGACGGGAACATCGAAGTCGACCTCGTCGATCCAGTTGGTGCGGTCCGACGCGTTCTGCCCCCACGGGTTGCCCTTGTTCTCCAGGTTCTTGAAGAGCATCGACAGCTCGGAGGGAAACTCCGACTCCATCATCACCTGGTAGCGGCGCATATCAATGATGTGATCGACGTGCTCGATGTCGACCGGGCACTGCTCGACACAGGCCCCGCAGCTCACGCAGGACCACAGCACGTCGGGATCGATCACGCCACCCTGCTCGGCGGTGCCGACCAGCGGACGTGCCGCCTGCTCGGGGCCGTGGCCGGGTACCCGGCCGAACCCGGACTCGGGCACATGGTGGCCCTGTTCGTGAGTCGATTCGAGGTCGAGTCCCTCGAGCGGCTGCGCCTGCTTCTCGCCCAGGATGTAGGGCGCCTTGGCCATCCAGTGGTCGCGCAAATCCATGATGACGAGCTTGGGCGACAGCGGCTTGCCGGTGTTCCAGGCTGGGCACTGCGACTGGCAACGGCCGCATTCGGTGCAGGTCGCGAAGTCCAGCATCGCCTTCCAGCTGAAGTCCTCGATCTTGCCGCGGCCGAACCGTGCGTCGTCGGGCGGGTTCTCGAAGTCGATCGGCCTGCCGTCGGCCTCGATCGGCAGCAGCGGGCCCAGCCCGTCGGGCAACCGCTTGAAGATCACGTTGATCGGCGCCGTGAAAATATGCAGGTGCTTGGAGTGCAACACGATGACCAGGAAAGCCAGCATGACCGCGATGTGCGCCAGCAGCGCCGCCGTCTCGATGATCTCGTTGGCCGGTTGGCCGAGCGGACGCAGGATCGCGCCGGACAGCTGCGACAGGAACGCGCCCTTGTCGTAGGGCAGGGTGCCGTTGTTCACCGCCGACCCGCGGACCAGCACGTAGGTCCAGATGACGTTGAAGATCATGAACAGGACCAGCCACGCCCCGCCATTGTGCGAGCCGTAGAACCGTGAGCTGCGCCCGATTTCGCGTGGGTTGCGGACGGTGCGGATGATCGCGAAGGTCGTGATGCCGAGGAAGACGGCGGTGGCGAAAAAGTCCTGCAGGAAGCCCAGCGCGTCCCAGCGCCCGATGATCGGGATGTGGAAGTTGGCCTGGAACAGGAATCCGTAGGCCTCGATGTAGACCGTGAGCAGGATGAAAAATCCCCACATGGTGAAAAAGTGCGCCAGGCCGGGGATCGACCATTTCAGCAGGCGGCGCTGCCCGAAGACCTCGGAGATCTCCGTCCAGACCCGTCGGCCGGGGTCGTCGGTGTGCCCGGGGGCCGGCTGTCCGGAGGTGGTGAGCTTGAACAGCCACCAGACCCGCCGGGCGGCCAGTGCGAACACGACCAGGGTCATGCCCATGCCCACTGTCAGTCTGATGAGCATCTGCGTGGTCACAGAAGGTCTCCCCAATGCATCGTTGATTCAGCCTGCTCGATTTGCCTGCTTAGCCCTGCTCATAGTGGCATCCCCGGGGCTTTCGACGCGAGAAAGGGTGCCCTAACTTTGCCTCCACCGGTGCCCCTGGCCTGCGGTTGCGGCCGTCCCGGGGCGGATTCGCCGGAACGCGGCGGTCACTGTCCGTCGATGGCGGCGGCGTTGGCGCCAGACGTCGGCTCGAGGCTGGGCGTCGCCTGATCACTCGTGGGCGCGGGCGGTGTCGTCGTGATCGCCTGCTCCGTCGTGCTCGGCGCGGTCGCCGTGGTGCCGGTGGTCGTGGGGGCTTGGGTCGCGGTCGTGGTTGCTGTGGTTACCGGTGCCGACGTGGTGGTGGTCGGTGCCGTGGTGGTCGGCGCGCTGGTGCTCGGTGCCGTGGTGGTGGTCGGCGCGCTGGTGCTCGGTGCGGCAGCGGTGGTGGTGGTCGGCGCGGTGGACGGGGACGGCGGCGGGATGACCGACACGGTGGGGCTGTTGTTCGGCCCGGTCACGGTCACGGTCTGCGGCGTCGGCGTCGGCGTCGGCGGGCCTGGCCGACCCGGTTTGTCGCGGCCCAGTGTGAGCGCGAGCAGCACGGCGAGCAGGACGGCGGCTCCCGCTCCCGCCAGGCTCAACACCAGCGCGGTGCGCTTGTACCACGGCAGCGGCGCATCCTGGCCGGCGTCGTCGGCCCGGGGCTCGCGCCCGTAGCCGCCGGTGTACTCGGGACCGGTGTAGGGGACCACGTCTTCCTCGTTGTCCTCCTCGTCGGCGTCTTGGGACCAGGCCACCGGTTGGTAGCCGTCCGGGTTGCCGGCGACAGCCCCCGCGGCTCGGGTCATGTCATCGGGCGCCGCGCCGACCATCTCGGTGGGGTTCTCGACGACCGGGCCGGCCGCGGTCGGGACTGCCGCCGGCGCCCGCTGCTCGCCGAGCAGCGCCGCGCCGATCGCGGCGCTGTATCCGGGCTTCGGTGCGACCAGGACCGGCAACCCCAGCCGCCCCGACAGCCGCGTCGTGATCAACGGAATCTCGGCGCCGCCCCCGACGACCGCCACGGCGGCCACCCGGGACCGGGTAATCCCGTTGCGTTGCAACGCTTCTGCGACGGTGTCGAGGAAACTGTCCAGCGGTTCGGAGATGAGCTGCTCGAGGTCGGCACGGGTCAGCCGGGCCTGGTCGCCGGATGCCGCGGGGACTCCGGGGACGGTGGCCGCGGCGGCCGTCGACAGTTGTTCCTTGGCATACCGGCACTGGCCGAGCAGTCGGGTCAGCGATCCCATCGCCATCGTCGCGTCGCCCTCGGGTGCGGCCCTCCGCACCTGACCGAGGATGAGCCGGTCGATCCCGTCGCCGGAGAAGTCGGTGTAGTGCAGCGACGGCGCGAGCTGCCGGAAGTCCGATCCCGCATCGCTGAGCGTGACGCTGGTGCCGCCGGCGCCGAAGTCGCAGACGACCACGACCCCGGCGGTCGGCAGCCCAGGCCCGACCCGCAGGGCCGCGAGCGCCGTCGTGGCGTCGGAGAGCAGCAGCGGGGGCACGCCGCGGGACGCCAGGTCGGGCTGGGCGAAGAACTCCTCGCGCAGCGCGGTGACCTGGGCCTGCGACCAGTACGCCGGCACCGCGACCGTGATCGGGGTTCCCGAGCCGACCGTGCGGGCCATCGCCTCGATCGCCTCGACGGTCAACACCTCGCCGAGGTATTTCGTCCCGTCGGCCGCCACCAGCGGAGCCGGGTCGCCGACCCGTTCGACGAAGCCCCGCAGCACCAGCCCGGGCTCGGTGAGGTTCGGGTTCTCCTGCGGCACGCCGACCTCGGTTGCCCGGCGCTCGTAGAGCGTCACCACGGCGCTGCGGCGCACCGGAGCCCCGCCCGGGTGGGCTGCGACCAGGTTGGCCACCCCGATCGACAACCCCAGCGACTCGCTCATCTGGCACCCCTGCGTCCGTTGTCAGCCGCCCGCCGCGGATTGCAGCGAGTCTAAGGGTGTGGGCGATTCCATGGCCGCGGTGACGCGGCGGTGTGCCTCAGGGCAGGCCGGGCGGCAGCGTGATCACCGTCGGCACCTCCGGGATGGTGATCACCGACGGCAGGTGCGGCAGGTGATGGTGTCGCGGCGGGGCGCTCTGGCGCGTCGGCTGCGGGGCGGGA
>NZ_JBYCLC010000244.1:0-2927 GCF_057473685.1 Mycobacterium sp. TH-M116
TGGTGCTGGTGGTCACGCACTCGCTGACCTACCTCGACGTCTGCGACCAGGTGCTGCTGATGGCGCCCGGTGGCAGGATGGCCTTCCTGGGCCCACCCGGCCAGATCGGCGACGTCATGGGCACCACCAACTGGGCCCACATATTCGCGGAGGTGGGCGCCGACCCCGAGGAGGCCAACCGGCGCTTTCTGGCCCGAAAAGACGCGCAGCAGGGGCCCGCACGGTCGCCGCAGGCCGCGCCGCCGGCCGACCTGGGCGCCCCCGCGCACACCAGCGTGCGCCGCCAGCTCTCCACGGTCACCCGCCGCCAGGTCCGCCTGGTGGTCGCCGACCGCGCCTATTTTCTGTTCCTGGCGCTGCTGCCGTTCGTCATGGGCGGGTTGTCGCTGACCGTTCCGGGCGACACCGGGTTCGGCGTCGCCCCGCCGACCAGCGAGACACCCGACGAATCTGCGCAGATCCTGACACTGCTGTCGATCGCGGCCGTCTTCATGGGCACCGCGCTGACGATCCGCGACCTGATCGGTGAGCGCCCCATCTTCACGCGGGAACAGGCGGTCGGCCTGTCGACGGCGGCCTACCTGGGTGCCAAGATGGTCGTCTTCTGCGTCTTCGCGGTCGCGCAGGCGGCGATCACGACGGGCATCGTCATCGCCGGCAAGGGTGCGCCCACCCAGCGGGCGGTGCTGCTGGGTGATCCGAGTGTCGAACTGTTCGTCACCGTCGCCGCGACGTGCGTGGCCTCGGCGATCCTCGGGCTGGTGCTGTCGTCGCTGGTGCGCTCCAACGAGCAGATCATGCCGCTGCTGGTGGTGTCGCTGATGCTGCAGCTGGTGCTGGCCGGTGGCCTGATCCCGGTCACCGGCCGGATCGTGCTCGACCAGGTGTCGTGGGCGGTGCCCGCGCGGTGGGGATACGCGGCGTCGGCATCCACGGTGAACGTGGACGCCCTGGTGCCCGGGACGCTGGTCCCCCACGACAGCCACTGGCGGCATACCCGCAGCGCCTGGCTGTTCGACATGGCGATGTTGGGAGCGCTGACGGCGCTCTACGCCGCGATCGTGCGGTGGCGCATCCGGCTCCGGCGCTGAATCCGGGGCGGCGCGCTCAGCTGGCGGCGAGATTTTCCAGCGCGTACTCGCTGACGGCGATCAGCGCGTCGGTGGCCGAGCGGCGGTCGCGGGCGTCGACGGTGATCACCGGGATGTGCGGGGGCAGAGCCAGCGCCTGGCGCACCTCGCCGGCGGGGTAGCGGGGTGCGCCCTCGAACTCGTTGACCGCGACCAGGAACGGCAGTTTCCGATGCTCGAAGAAGTCGACCGCGGCGAAGCTGTCCTGCAGGCGCCGCACGTCGACCAGCACGATCGCCCCGATCGCGCCGCGCACCAGGTCGTCCCACATGAACCAGAACCGCCGCTGCCCCGGCGTGCCGAACAGGTAGAGCACCAGGTCCTCGTCGAGGGTGATGCGGCCGAAATCCATCGCGACCGTGGTGGTCCGCTTGTCCGGGGTGGCCTCGAGCGCGTCCACCCCGGCCGAGGCGTCGGTGAGCATCGCCTCGGTGCGCAGCGGCATGATCTCGGACACCGCGCCGACGAACGTCGTCTTCCCGGCGCCGAAGCCGCCCGCGACGACGATCTTCGTCGAGGCGTGCGCTCTCCCGTCCGGCCGGGTGTCAGAGTGCTCGTAAGCCACGCAGAGTCCTTCCTATGAGCTCGTGGCGCTCATCGCGGGTCGAACGCTCGGTCAACGTCCTGTGCACCTGAAGGTAGCCCGACAGGACCAGATCGCCGACCAGGACGCGCGCGACGCCGACCGGCAGATCCAGCCGGGCCGCGATTTCGGCGACCGACGGGCTGCGCACACACAACTGGATGATCTTGCCTTTCGGGTCCTCGGCAGGCCACCGGTGGGCCAGGCCGGCCTGCAGCGTCTGGATCGGCGCCTCCAGCGGAAGGTCGACGCCGGTGTCGGTGCGGCCGGCCGTCAGCGTGTACGGCCGGACCAGGCTCGCCTTACGCGGGGACGGCCAGGGCTCGGGTTCCATCGCGGATCACGGGCTCACGGGTGCGGTGTGACGGACCTGCGGGTGGACTGCACGACGCTGCCCACGCGCTCGACCAGGACGGCCATCTCGTAGCCGATCTGACCGATGTCGCAGGACGTCGCGGCCAGCGTGGCCAGATGCGAGCCGTCGCCGACCCGCATCAGCAGCAGGTACCCGTTCTGCATCTCGACCACCGACTGCAGCACCTGACCGCCGTCGAACAGCTGCGCGGCCCCGGTCGCCAGGCTGGCCAGCCCCGAGGCCACCGCCGCCAACTGGTCGGCGCGTTCACGCGGCAGGTGCTCGCTGGCGGCGATGGCCAGGCCGTCGACGGACACCAGCAGCGCATGAGCCACCCCGGGGATCTCGCGGGCGAACTTGGTCACCAGCCAGTCCAGCGAACCACCCCCCGACGTCATGACTGGTCCGTTCCGTTGCTCGTTTCGCGGGCGTGCGTCCGCCCCGTGCGCACCCCGCCGAAGTGGCTGCGCAACGACGCGCGAACCGCCTCGGGGTCGCGATCCCCGCCGTTGCCGGGCCACTCATCGTGGGACTCGTGGGTGTCTCTCGGGGCGTCTTTCGGGGCGTCTTTCGGGGCGGCCCCGTCGGCCGCGCCGGGTACCAACCGGGCTCCGGGAGTGCGGACCGGCAGCCCGTGCTCGGCGGTGTGCGCCTCGACGGGCTTGTCCTCGGCCTCGGCGGCCAGCGACCAACCGCGGTCCCACACCGACTGCCAGTCCAGGTCCGGACTGTCGACCAGGTCGTGCGGGTCGCCCAGCATCTCCGAGAGCATGCGGCGGTAGATCACGTCGTCATCGGCCGGGCCCGCGGGCCTGGCAGCGGGCTTGGCGGCCGGTGGCCTGGCGGTCGGTGGCTTGGG
>NZ_JBYCLC010000245.1:0-14396 GCF_057473685.1 Mycobacterium sp. TH-M116
GCGGCTGACAGCCCGCAAGGCGCCAGCGAACCCCCGCTGTCGTGCCGAAACGAGACGGCACGCCCCAGAGAGCCACTTCCGTACAGACATGGCACCAAGCCCGCCTCGGTGGGCTTGCTTTGGCGCGCGCAAACCCGAAAGGAACACCTTTTGAAGAACGCCCGCAAGATGCTCATCGCTGCCGCGATCACCGGAACACTCGTCAGCATGTCGTCTGCCCCCACCGCGACCGCGGAGCCTGCCGGCCTGGAACTGAACGGGCCGTCCCCCGCTCCCGCGGGTTTCGACCCGAACCTGCCCCCGCCACCGGACGCCCCGCCGGCTCCGGACGCGCCGCCGCCGGACGCCCCGCCGGCCCCGGATGCGCCGCCGCCCGCCGACTTCGACCCGAACCTGCCGCCGGCGCCGGACGCCCCGCCGGCCCCGGATGCGCCGCCGCCGCCGGACGCCCCGCCGGGACCCGACGTGCCGCCGCCGCCGCAGCGGGCGTACAGCGTGAACTGGGACGCCATCGCACGATGCGAATCGGGGGGGAACTGGGCGATCAACACGGGCAACGGCTACGTCGGCGGTCTGCAGTTCACGCCGAGCACCTGGCGTGCCAACGGCGGAAGTGGCTCCCCGGCCAGCGCGAGTCGCGAGGAGCAGATCCGCGTCGCCGAGAACGTGCTGCATTCGCAGGGCATCGGCGCGTGGCCGGTCTGCGGTCGGCGTGGCTGACAACAGCCGCGGCCGGCGGCTCGAGGACTGACAGCCGTCGAAACGCCATAGGTGAGGAATGCCGGGCCCCGGGCCCGGCATTCCTTGTCGGCGGGGGCCGCCGAAGCGGTCATCGGTCGGGTAGCGTCGGCATCCGTGACCGCAACGCCGCGCGAATTCGACATCGTCGTGTACGGGGCGACCGGCTTCGTCGGGAAGCTGACCGCAGAATATCTGGCGCGAGCCGGCGGAGGTGCCCGCATCGCGCTCGCCGGCAGGTCGACCCAGCGCCTGCGCGCCGTGCGCGACACCCTGGGGGAGTCCGCGCAGTCCTGGGAGCTGCTGGTCGCGGATGCCTCGTCGCCGTCGACGCTCGACGAGATGGCCGCGCGCACGCGGGTGGTCGTCACCACGGTCGGGCCCTACACCCGCTACGGTCTGCCACTCGTGGCCGCCTGCGCCGCGGCGGGCACCGATTACGCAGACCTCACCGGCGAGGCGATGTTCGTCCGCGACAGCATCGACCTGCACCACAAGCAGGCCGCCGACACCGGCGCCCGCATCGTGCATGCCTGCGGGTTCGATTCCGTCCCCTCCGACCTGAGCGTGTACGCGCTGTACCGAGCGGTTCACGGAGCCGGCGCGGGTGAGCTCACTGACACCGATCTCGTGGTGAGGTCGTTCTCCGGGGGGCTGTCCGGCGGCACCATCGCGTCGATGATGGAGGTGCTCAACACCGCCTCCACCGATCCCGACGCCCGCCGCCAGCTCGCGGACCCCTACACGCTGACACCCGATCGTCAGGCCGAACCCGAGCTCGGGCCCCAGCCCGACCTGCCGTGGCGGCGTGGCCGCCAGATCGCGCCGGAACTGGCCGGCCTCTGGACGGCGGGCTTCGTCATGGCGCCCTACAACACGCGGATCGTTCGCCGCAGCAACGCCCTGATGGACTGGGAATACGGTCACCGCTTCCGCTACAGCGAGAGCATGAGCGTGGGATCGTCGCCGGTCGTCTCGCCGCTGGCGTCCGCCGTCGTCACCGGGATGGCCGGCGCCACGTTCGGGTTGGGCAGTCGCTATTTCCGGCTGTTGCCGCGCCGGCTGGTGGAGCGCGTCGCACCCAAGCCGGGGACCGGCCCCAGTGCCGCCGCGCGCGAGCGTGGCTACTACCGGATCGAGACCTACACCACCACCAGCGCCGGAGCCCGGTATGTGGCACGCATGGAACAGCGCGGTGACCCCGGCTACAAGGCGACCTCGGTGTTACTGGGGGAGTGCGGCCTGGCCCTGGCGATGGACCGCGACAAGCTCTCCGAGCTGCGCGGCGTCCTGACGCCCGCGGCCGCGATGGGTGAGGCGCTGCTGGCGCGCCTCCCTGCCGCCGGCGTTTCGCTGCAAACGGATCGACTCGGATAGAGCCCCAGCCCTGTGGTCCGGAGCCCCGTTCGGGCGGCTACAGGCCGGCGCGCGGCGCTTCCTAGAATTGACGGGTGACCGCCAGCCGCAACTCCGTGACCGACCTGCCCAAATCGTGGGACCCCGGGGCGGCTGAGAGCCTGATCTACCAGAAGTGGCTGGATGCCGGCTACTTCACGCCGGACCCCACCAGCACCGGTCCCGGGTACTCGATCGTGCTGCCGCCGCCGAACGTGACCGGCAGCCTGCACATGGGCCACGCGCTGGAACACACCATGATGGACGCCCTGACCCGCCGAAAGCGCATGCAGGGGTATGAGGTGCTGTGGCAGCCGGGCATGGACCACGCGGGCATCGCGACTCAGAGCGTGGTGGAAAAGCGGCTCGCGGTCGACGGCACGACCAAGGAAGGCCTCGGCCGCGAGCTGTTCGTCGAGAAGGTTTGGGACTGGAAGCGCGAGTCGGGCGGCGCCATCGGCGCCCAGATGCGCCGCCTCGGCGACGGCGTGGACTGGAGCCGCGACCGGTTCACCATGGACGAGGGCCTGTCGCGGGCGGTGCGGACCATCTTCAAGCGGCTCTACGACGCCGGGCTGATCTACCGGGCCGAACGGCTGGTCAACTGGTCGCCGGTGCTGCAGACGGCGATTTCGGACCTCGAAGTCAACTATCTCGACGTCGAGGGCGAGCTGGTGTCGTTCCGGTACGGCTCGCCGGACGACTCGAAACCCCACATCGTGGTCGCCACCACCCGGGTCGAGACGATGCTGGGTGACACCGCGATCGCGGTCCATCCTGACGACGAGCGCTACCGCCACCTGGTCGGCACCCAGCTGCCGCACCCCTTCGTGGACCGGCAACTCATCGTCGTCGCCGACGAGCATGTGGACCCCGAATTCGGTACCGGCGCCGTCAAAGTCACTCCCGCGCACGACGCGAACGACTTCGAGATCGGGCTGCGGCACGAGTTGCCGATGATCACCATCCTGGACACCAGTGGCCGGATCACCGGTACCGGAACACAATTCGACGGCATGGATCGCTTCGAAGCGCGCGTCGCGGTGCGGGAAGCGCTGGCGGCCCAGGGTCGGGTCGTCGAGGAGAAGCGCCCCTATCTGCACAGCGTCGGGCATTCCGAGCGCAGCGGCGAGCCGATCGAGCCGCGCCTGTCGCTGCAGTGGTGGGTCCGGGTCGAATCGCTGGCCAAGGCCGCCGGCGATGCGGTCCGCAACGGCGACACCGTGATCCATCCGGCCAGCCTGGAGCCGCGCTGGTTCGCCTGGGTGGACGGCATGCACGACTGGTGCATCTCGCGGCAGCTGTGGTGGGGGCACCGCATACCGATCTGGTACGGGCCCGACGGCGAGCAGGTGTGTGTCGGTCCCGACGAGACATCCCCGGAGGGCTGGGAACAGGACCCCGACGTGCTGGACACCTGGTTCTCGTCGGCGCTGTGGCCGTTCTCCACGCTGGGCTGGCCGGAGAAGACCCCGGAGCTGGAAAAGTTCTATCCGACAAGCGTTCTGGTGACCGGATACGACATCCTGTTCTTCTGGGTGGCCCGGATGATGATGTTCGGCACCTTCGTCGGCGGCGACGACGTCCTCACCCTCGGTGGCCGCCGCGGACCGCAGGTGCCGTTCACCGACGTCTTCCTGCACGGCCTGATCCGCGACGAAGCCGGGCGAAAGATGAGCAAGTCCAAGGGCAACGTCATCGATCCGCTGGACTGGGTGGAGAAGTTCGGGGCCGACGCGCTGCGGTTCACGCTGGCCCGCGGCGCCAGCCCCGGCGGCGACCTGGCCGTCGGAGAAGATGCCGTACGGGCCTCGCGCAGCTTCGTCACCAAGTTGTTCAACGCCACCCGGTTTGCGCTACTCAACGGCGCCAACCCGGCTCCGCTGCCGGACCCGGCCGACCTCACCGACACCGACCGCTGGATCTTGGGACGGCTGGAGGAGGTTCGCGCCGAGGTGGATTCGGCGTTCGACGGCTACGAGTTCGGCCGGGCCTGCGAGGCGCTCTATCACTTCACCTGGGACGAATTCTGCGACTGGTACGTCGAGTGGGCGAAGGTGCAGCTTGCCAACGGCCTCACGCATACCACCGCCGTGCTGGCCGCGGTGCTCGATACGCTGCTGCGACTGCTGCATCCGGTGATCCCGTTCGTCACCGAGGCGCTGTGGCAGGCCCTGACCAACCGGGAGTCGCTGGTGATTGCCGAGTGGCCGCAGCCCTCGGGTATCGCCCTGGATCCGATTGCGGCGCAACGGATCGGCGACAGGCAGAAACTCGTCACCGAAATCCGGCGGTTCCGCAGCGATCAGGGTCTGGCGGATCGGCAGAAGGTTCCGGCCCGCTTGGCCGGTGGCGGAGACCTGAGCGCGGAAGTGCGGGCCGTGACCTCGCTGACCCCGCCCGGTCCCGGGTTCAGTCCCTCGGCGTCACTCGAGGTTTCGCTGGGCTCCGGCATGGAAGACGTCCACGTCGTCGAACTCGACACCTCCGGCACCATCGACGTCGCCGCCGAGCGCCGGCGCCTCGAAAAGGATCTGGCCGCAGCGCAAAAGGAGCTTGCCTCAACCGCCGCGAAACTGCAGAACGCCGAGTTCCTCGCCAAAGCCCCGCAGAACGTCGTCGACAAGATCCGCGACCGCGAGCGGGTGGCCGGTGAGGAAGCCGAGCGGATTACCGCTCGGCTGGCCGGGCTGCAATGACGGAACAGCCCGAGTGGGTAC
Organism: Mycobacterium sp. TH-M116; assembly: GCF_057473685.1. NCBI lineage: Bacteria > Bacillati > Actinomycetota > Actinomycetes > Mycobacteriales > Mycobacteriaceae > Mycobacterium > Mycobacterium sp. TH-M116. The sequence continues at coordinate 4,854 of NZ_JBYCLC010000245.1, forward strand.
CGGCCGGCGACGCGGCGCCCACCCCGGACGAGATCGCGTCGCTGTGGCAGGTGGAGCACCTGCTGGACCAACGCTGGCCGGAGACGAAGATCGAACCGAGCCTGACCCGGATCAGCGCGCTGTTGGACCTGCTGGGTTCGCCGCAGAAGAGCTACCCGTCGATCCACATCGCGGGCACCAACGGCAAAACCTCGGTGGCGCGCATGGTCGACGCCCTGCTGACCGCGCTGCAGCAGCGCACCGGCCGCACCACCAGCCCGCACCTGCAGTCGGCGGTCGAACGCATCGCCATCGACGGCAAGCCGATCAGCCCGGCGCAGTACGTGGCGACCTACCGGGAGATCGAGCCGTACGTCCAGATGGTCGACACACAGTCCCAGTCCACCGGTGGTCCGGCCATGAGCAAGTTCGAGGTGCTCACCGCCATGGCGTTCGCCGCATTCGCGGATGCGCCGGTCGAGGTCGCGGTGATCGAGGTGGGCATGGGTGGTCGTTGGGACGCCACCAACGTGATCGACGCTCCGGTGGCGGTGATCACCCCGATCGGCATCGACCACGTCGAATATCTCGGTGACGACATCGCTGCGATCGCAGGGGAGAAGGCGGGCATCATCATCCGGGCACCCGACGGGGCGCCGGACACCGTCGCGATCATCGCCCGTCAGGTTCCCGACGCGATGGAGGTGTTGCTGGCCCAGACTGTGCGGGCCGATGCCGCCGTGGCCCGGGAGGACTCCGAGTTCGCGGTGCTGGGTCGCCAGGTCGCCGTCGGCGGGCAGATGCTGCAGATACAGGGGCTGGGCGGAGTGTATTCCGACGTCTACCTGCCGCTGCACGGCGAGCACCAGGCCCACAACGCCGCGGTGGCGCTCGCCGCGGTGGAGGCCTTCTTCGGCGCCGGCGCGCAGCGTCAGCTCGACATCGACGCTGTCCGGGCAGGGTTCGCCGCCGTCACCAGCCCGGGCCGCCTGGAACGCCTGCGCAGCGCGCCCACGGTGTTCATCGATGCCGCGCACAATCCGGCCGGTGCCGCCGCGCTGGCGCGGAGTCTGGACGGCGAGTTCGACTTCCGCTATCTGGTCGGTGTGCTCAGCGTGCTGGCCGACAAGGACGTGGACGGCATCCTCGCCGCGCTGGAGCCGGCGTTCGATTCCGTCGTCGTGACCCACAATGGGTCGCCGCGCGCTGTGGATGTCGAGTCGCTGGCGTCGGCGGCGCGTCAGGCGTTCGGGCCGGATCGGGTGGTGACCGCCGCGAACCTGCGCGATGCCATCGACGTCGCCACCGCCCTGGTCGACGACGCCTCCTCGGGGGGGGAGGCGCGGGGCGAAGGCGAGGCGTTCTCCGGCACGGGGATCGTCGTCACCGGCTCGGTCGTCACGGCCGGGGCCGCGCGGACCCTGTTCGGGCGTGATCCTGAATGACCGGGCAGGCCCCCCCCAACCCACAGCCCGACCCGTGGAAGGGACTCAGCGCGGTGATGGCCGCGACGCTGATCCTGGAGTCGATCGTGGTCCTGCTGGCGATACCGGTCGTCGGCATGGTCGGGACCGGGTTCACTGCGGTGTCGCTGGGATACCTGGTCGGACTGGCGGCGCTGCTGGTGCTGCTCGCCGGGGTGCAGCGCCGGCCCTGGGCGATCTGGGCCGATCTCGGCGTACAGGTGGTGCTGGTCGGCGGCGTCCTCGTCTACCCGGGGATCGGGTTCATCGGGGTGGTTTTTGCCGGCGTATGGGCGCTGATCGCCTATTTGCGAGCCGAGGTGCGGCGGCGGCAGACCCGCGGGCTGCCGCCGCAGTGATCGTCTCCTCGCTCTGTACGATCTGCAAAGTGACCGAACGGACCCTGGTACTGATCAAGCCCGACGGCGTCGAACGGCGGTTGGTCGGCGAGATCCTCAACCGCATCGAGCGAAAAGGCCTCACCATCGCGGCACTCGAGCTTCGCTGTATCGACAAGGAGCTGGCCGCCCGGCATTACGCCGAGCACGAAGGCAAACCCTTCTTCGGCGCTTTGCTTGAATTCATCACCTCCGGACCGGTGGTGGCCGCACTCGTGGAAGGACCGCGGGCAGTCGCCGCGTTTCGCCAACTCGCCGGTGGCACCGATCCGGTGGACAAGGCCACGCCGGGCACGATCCGGGGCGATTTCGGTCTGGAAACGCAGTTCAACCTGGTTCATGGCTCGGATTCGGCCGATTCGGCCACACGCGAGATAGCACTCTGGTTTCCCGACGCGTAGCGGTCCGAAAGCTCGGGGGGCACCGGTCCGGCAGCGTGATGTGGGATAGTGACAGAGGGTGAACGTCGCCGGACCGGCGTCAGACACCCGGATGAAGACTTGGACAAGCGCGACAATCGCCCTCGGTGATTTGGCGCTGCCTGTCAGGTCGTCATTCAGCACGGCGTCGAGTGTGTTGGACATCAGCCGCTCGGGGCGAGGCCATTGACAAGTCCGGGAGAAGTGACCCGGGCACATAGCGCAGCCCTCGCGTGGCCGCGTCGCAACGACGCGCCCGGGGGCTTGAGGAGAATACGTGGTAGACGGTGCCCCAACTTCAGAGACATCACGCGGACCGACGCCGCCGGAGGACCTGCCGAACCGGCTGAGGGTTCATCAGCTGGCCCGGGCGCTGGGCACCAGCAACAGGGAGGTGCTCGACGCGCTCGTGGCGCTCGACGGGCAGATGCGCAACGTGCAGTCCGGCGTGGACCGTGAGGACGCGCTGCGGGTACATGAACTGCTCTTCGCCAAGTCCCCGGTGGAGGTGGTGGGATCCACGGAGGAATCACCGTCCCCGCAGGTGCCGGAGGCTGGCGGGAAGGCGGCAGCCGCCGCAAGTACGCAAACGGATGAAACCCTTCTCGACCGTCCGCATTACATGCCCCTGTTCGTCGCACCGCAACTGGTAGAGGCCGACGAAGGCGGCGAAGACGACGAAGGCGATTCGGATGACTCCGACGACAACGACGACGACGAGCAGACCGACAGGCCGGCCAACCGGCGGCGCCGCCGTGGCCGCCGGGGCCGTGGCCGCGGTCGCGGTGAGCAGGGTGGGCTCGACGGCCAAGGCGACTCCGGTGACGACGGGGAGGCCGGTGGCGCCTCAGACTCGGACGGCGACGACGACTCCGAGGACACCGACTCCGGTGATGACGAGAACGGTTCGGCGGAGGGCGGCACCCGCCGCCGCCGCCGCCGGCGGCGCCGCAAATCGGGATCGGGCGATGACAACGACGAGTCTGCGTCGCCCGACGACCCGCCGAACACGGTGGTGCACGAGCGTCCTTCACGCGGCGGCAGGAGCGGCGCCTCCGACGGTTCGGGGAACGGCACTGCCGGCACCGAGATCAAAGGTATCGACGGCTCGACCCGGCTGGAAGCAAAACGGCAACGGCGCCGTGACGGACGCGACGCGGGACGGCGTCGCCCACCGGTACTGACCGAAGCCGAGTTTCTGGCGCGCCGCGAGGCCGTCGAGCGGGTCATGGTGGTGCGTGACCGGGTTCGCGACGAACCGCCGCACCCGGGGGCGCGGTACACACAGATCGCGGTGCTCGAGGACGGGATCCTCGTCGAGCATTTCGTGACGTCGGCTTCGTCGGCGTCGCTGGTGGGCAACATCTACCTCGGAATCGTGCAGAACGTGCTGCCGTCTATGGAGGCGGCCTTCGTCGACATTGGTCGTGGCCGCAACGGCGTGCTCTACGCTGGGGAGGTCAACTGGGAGGCGGCTGGGCTCGGCGGCTCCGACCGCAAGATCGAACAGGCCCTCAAACCCGGTGACTACGTCGTGGTCCAGGTCAGCAAGGACCCGGTCGGACACAAGGGTGCGCGGCTCACCACGCAGGTGTCGCTGGCTGGGCGCTTCCTGGTCTATGTGCCGGGCGCGTCGTCGACGGGGATCAGCCGCAAGCTGCCCGACACGGAGCGCCAGCGGCTCAAGGACATCCTGCGAGAGGTGGTTCCGTCGGACGCCGGGGTCATCATTCGCACCGCGTCCGAGGGCGTCAAAGAGGAGGAGATCCGCAAAGACGTCACGCGTCTTCAGGAACGCTGGAAGCAAATCGAGGCCAAGGCGGTCGAAACCACGCAGAAGGCCGCCGGCGCGGCTGTCGCACTCTACGAAGAGCCCGACGTTCTGGTCAAGGTCATCCGTGACTTGTTCAACGAGGACTTCACCGGCCTGATCGTCTCTGGCGACGAGGCGTGGAAGACCATCAACGAGTATGTCGACTCCGTTGCGCCCGAACTGGTTTCGAAGCTGACCCAATATGAGCCCGCCAGCGCCGAGGGCCCGGACGTCTTTGCGGTGCATCGCATCGACGAGCAGCTTGCCAAGGCGATGGACCGGAAGGTGTGGCTACCCTCGGGCGGCACACTGGTGATCGACCGCACTGAGGCGATGACGGTGATCGACGTCAACACCGGTAAATTCACCGGCTCCGGAGGCAACCTCGAGCAGACGGTCACCAAGAACAACCTGGAGGCGGCCGAGGAGATCGTCCGCCAACTGCGGTTGCGCGACGTCGGCGGCATCGTGGTCATCGACTTCATCGACATGGTGCTCGAGTCCAACCGCGACCTTGTGCTGCGCCGGCTGACCGAAGCGCTGGCCCGAGACCGCACCCGCCACCAGGTGTCCGAGGTGACCTCCCTGGGCTTGGTGCAGCTGACCCGCAAGCGGTTGGGAACCGGGCTCGTCGAGGCGTTCTCCAGCTCCTGCCCGCACTGCGGTGGCCGGGGCATCCTGCTGCATGCCGATCCGGTCGACTCGGCGCCACCGAACGGCCGCAAATCCGAACCCGGCGGTCGGCGGGGCAAACGATCGAAGAAGAACCGGTCCGAAGAGCCCGCCGGACAGCCCGCTGTGGCCAAGGTGCCCGTGCACGCTCCCGGTGAGCATCCGATGTTCAAGGCGATGGCGGCGGGGTCCTCGACCGGTGCTGCGCGCGACGACGACGAATCCGACGAGTCCGGCGACGAACTCGACGGAGATGCCGAGGAGCAGGGCGCGTCCGGCCCGGAAGACATGGACCAGGAGGACTTCGACGGCGACGGCGACGACGACGGCGACGACGAAGGCCTCGACGACGAGGACGACGAGGACGACGAGGAGGAGGAGGACCTCGACGAGGAGGAGGACCTCGGCGGCGACGACGATCTCGACATGGACGACGAAGACGAGGATCTGGACTCCGCCGACGCCGACGCGGGGTCGGACCCCGACGACGATGACACCGCGTGGGGTGCCGGCCAGCCACGCCGGCGCCGCGCGGGGGGCCGCCCGGCCAGCCCGCCGATCCAGCTGGACTGAACGGGAAAGTGCGTCCGGTTTGACCCTGTAGCCGCTGGTCACGTAACCTTGGGCAGTTGTCGCGGGGCGGGGCGGGCAGACCGGCCCCGCTTGAGCGGTCCTTCCGGGCGATCGGCACGGACCCGCACCCCAGACCCACCACGCACGCCGCCGGTGGCATGCGCGCGAAGCGTTTCTGAGCAGAGGCGAGAAAGAGGCAGGAGCAACGATGGCGACGTACGCAATCGTCAAGACGGGCGGCAAGCAGTACAAGGTCGCCGTCGGGGATGTGGTCAAGGTCGAGAAACTCGAGTCCGAGCCAGGCGCCCAGGTGTCTCTGCCGGTCGCCCTCGTGGTCGACGGCGCCACCGTCACCACCGACGCCGCTGAGCTCGCCAACGTCGCGGTGACCGGCGAGGTGCTCGAGCACACCAAGGGTCCCAAGATCCGTATCCACAAGTTCAAGAACAAGACCGGCTACCACAAGCGCCAGGGGCACCGTCAGCAGCTGACGGTCCTCAAGGTCACCGGAATCAAATAGCGAAGGCGGCAGTCATGGCACACAAGAAGGGTGCATCCAGCTCACGCAACGGCCGCGACTCACAAGCTCAGCGGCTGGGCGTCAAGCGGTTCGGCGGCCAGGTCGTCCGGGCTGGCGAAATCTTGGTCCGCCAGCGCGGCACCAAGTTCCACCCGGGCGTCAACGTGGGGCGTGGCGGCGACGACACGCTGTTCGCCAAGGAGTCCGGCGCGGTCGAGTTCGGGGTCAAGCGCGGCCGCAAAACGGTCAGCATCGTGGTGGAGGCCTAGCGGGCGGACGCCTGGCTTTCCCGGGCAGCCGGTACGCGAAATCGATTTTCGCAGAAAGTCACTCGCACGTGTGCGAAACGTCGGTCTCGGATCAACCGGTTGCTGGGGTAGGTGAGAGGATCTTCGATGCCCCGGTTTGTCGATCGTGTCGTCGTCCACACGCGGGCGGGCTCGGGCGGTAACGGCTGCGCGTCGGTCCGCCGCGAGAAATTCAAGCCGCTGGGTGGTCCAGACGGCGGTAACGGTGGCCGCGGCGGCAGTGTCGTGTTCGTCGTCGACGCCGGCGTCCATACGTTGCTGGATTTCCATTTCCGGCCGCACATCACCGCGCCGTCCGGCAAGCAGGGGATGGGCAGCAACCGGGACGGGGCGGCCGGCGAGGACTTGGAGGTCAAGGTTCCCGACGGCACCGTCGTGCTGGACGAGAACGGACGGCTCCTGGCCGACCTGGTCGGGGTGGGCACCCGTTTCGAGGCGGCCGCCGCCGGCCGCGGCGGTCTGGGAAACGCCGCGCTGGCGTCACGCGCCCGCAAGGCCCCCGGCTTCGCGTTGCTCGGCGAGCCCGGTCAGTCCCGCGACTTGACGCTGGAGCTCAAGACGGTCGCCGACGCCGGGCTGGTCGGGTTCCCGTCGGCCGGGAAATCCTCGCTGGTCTCGGTGATCTCGGCGGCCAAGCCGAAGGTCGCTGACTATCCGTTCACCACGCTGGTCCCCAATCTCGGCGTGGTCTCGGCCGGCGAGCACGCGTTCACCGTCGCCGACGTGCCCGGCCTGATCCCGGGCGCGTCAGCGGGCCGCGGTCTGGGCCTGGACTTCCTGAGGCACATCGAGCGGTGCGCGGTGCTGGTGCACGTGGTGGACTGCGCCACTGCCGAACCGGGTCGCGACCCCGTGTCCGACATCGACGCGCTGGAAGCCGAACTCGCCGCCTACACGCCGACGTTGCAGGGGGACGCTGCGCTCGGCGACCTCGCCGAGCGTCCCCGTGCGGTGGTGCTCAACAAGATCGACGTGCCCGAGGCGCGCGAGCTGGCCGAGTTCGTCCGCGACGAGATCGCCGAGCGGGGCTGGCCCGTGTTCCTGGTGTCCACGGTCACCCGGGAAGGTTTGCCGCCGTTGATCTTCGGGCTGTGGCAGAAGATCTCGGCGTACCGCGACTCCCTGCCGCCCGTCGTGGCGCGCCGGCCGGTGATCCGGCCGGTTCCCGTCGATGACAGCGGCTTCACGGTGGAGTCCGACGGGCATGATGGGTTCGTCGTCACCGGGGCCCGGCCCGAGCGCTGGATCGGCCAGACCAATTTCGACAACGACGAGGCCGTCGGTTATCTCGCCGACCGCTTGGCGCGCCTGGGTGTCGAAGACGAACTACTGCGGCTGGGCGCCCGGCCCGGGTGCGCGGTGACGATCGGCGAGATGACGTTCGACTGGGAGCCGCAAACGCCCGCCGGGCGACAGATGCCCATGTCCGGGAGGGGCACCGACGCGCGACTGGAGCGCACCGGGCGCGTCGGCGCCGACGAACGCAAGGCCGCCCGCCGTCGCCGGCGTGAACACGACCCCGTTGACGGCGCGTGAGCGAGCATCGCGCGGCCATCCGGTCCGCCCGCAGCCTGGTGGTCAAGGTCGGGACCAACGCGCTGACCACACCGTCCGGTGTGTTCGACGCCGGCCGGTTGGCCGGACTGGCCGATGCCATCGAGGCGCGCATGAAGGCCGGTACCGACGTCGTCATCGTGTCTTCGGGAGCCATTGCCGCAGGCATCCGGCCGCTCGGCCTGTCAAGGCGCCCAAAGGATTTGGCAACCAAACAGGCCGCGGCCAGCGTCGGCCAGGTCGCCTTGGTGAGTTCGTGGAGCGCAGCGTTCGGCCGATACGGCCGCACGGTCGGGCAGGTGCTGCTGACCGCGCACGACATCTCGATGCGGGCCCAGCACACCAACGCCCAGCGCACCCTGGACCGGCTGCGGGCCCTGCACGCGGTGGCCATCGTCAACGAGAACGACACGGTTGCCACCAATGAGATCCGGTTCGGCGACAACGACCACCTCTCGGCCCTGGTTGCCCACCTGGTGGGCGCCGACGCGCTGGTGCTGCTGTCCGACGTCGACGGACTCTACGACGCGGACCCCCGTAAGACCGAGAGTGCACGGTTCATCCCGGAGGTGTCCGGTGCGGCGGACCTGGACGGTGTGACCGCCGGCCCGGGCAGCCACCTGGGTACCGGCGGAATGGTGTCGAAGATGTCGTCGGCCTTGCTGGCCGCCGACGCGGGGGTCCCGGTGCTGCTGGCCGCCGCGTCCGATGCAGCCAGCGCGCTCGCCGACGCCTCGCCCGGTACGGTGTTCGCCGCCCGCCCCAATCGCATGTCGGCCCGTCGGTTCTGGGTGCGTTATGCCGCCGAGGCCGGCGGCGCGCTGACCCTCGACGAGGGCGCGGTGCGGGCGGTGGTGGACCAGCGCCGGTCCCTGCTGGCCGCCGGGGTCATCGCGGTGTCGGGGAGGTTCTACGCGGGCGACGTCGTCGAATTGCGCAACCCGGATGCGGCGGTGGTGGCCCGCGGCGTGGTCGCCTACGACGCCTCCGAACTGGCCGCGATGATGGGCCGCTCGACCTCGGTGCTGCCCGACGACATGCGCCGGCCCGCGGTTCACGCCGACGACCTCGTCGTGGTGAACGGCCCTGTCGGACCGATCAGTTGAAGGGGTTGCTGTTGGCCTGCCACGCGGCCGATTCGGGTCGCGGTCCGTAACGGCGGGCGTAGTCGTCGTGCATCTGCGCTTGTTTCTCGTGCTTGAGCGCATCGACGAGGTTCGGGTCGAGGCCGTGCTGCGCCAGCCGGTGCCGACGCCAGACCTTGTTCAGGGCAAGCGAAACCAGCAGGGCCCAGAGGTAGACCGGCACGGTCATCTCGGTGTGCACGTACAGCGAAGCCGGTAGTAGCCAGAACGGGGCAAGGACGACAAGCGGTGGTATCGCCCAGCGGATCATGTGCCGGCGCACGGCGCCTCTGCCCGCCAGGTCGTTGGCGACCCAGGCGCGCATCGAATCAGGCAGGCACCGGCCGTACGAGTAGGCGATGTATTGGAACGGGTTGGGTTTGTCGCTGGCCATCGTGGCTCCTAGGGGGGATTTCAGGACGGTAAAGCTCCGGCGGCCAGGGCCGCGGAGTTGATCCGGGTCAACACCTGGTGCAGGTGGGCAAGTTCGCTTATGTCGACACCCAGACGTGCGACGACTGCGGACGGGACTTCCTGCGCGCGTCGACGCAGGTCTATGCCACGGTCGGTGAGTTCCACCGCGGTGGAACGTTCGTCGGCGGGGTTTCGGCTGCGCGTGATCAGCCCGAGCGCGTCCAGACGTTTGAGCATGGGCGAAAGTGTGGCCGAATCCGACTGGAGAATGGCCGCGATCTCTTTGACCACCAACGGTTTCTGCCG
>NZ_JBYCLC010000246.1:0-18128 GCF_057473685.1 Mycobacterium sp. TH-M116
TTTGTTGGTTACCTGCCGTCTTGCGGCCATGTCGATCTTGCCCTCCATATCGGGCAAGCCTTCCGCGCTACGCGCTCAAAATAGCTGAGGCACCACCACCGGCCACGCGCTCAAAGTAGGTGAGGCACGCCGGAGCATTTCTCAGAACGCCCGCAAAGGGTTATGATCACCGTCACGCGACGTTCCGTGTGACGGATCTCACTTCGGATCTCACTTCGGGGAGGTGCCGTACAGGTGGAGGGGGACTGATGACTACGCATTCGTTCGGTCCTGGTTCGCAGGGACCGTCGAACTCGTATTCCGGCTCGCCCGCCTGGAACCACGGCAACAGTGTCGCCACGTTGCGTGCCGGGCTGATCGCCTTGCTCTTGTTGGCCGTGTTGGCCGTGATCGTCTTGTCTTGACGGTGAGGCGTGACACGGCGACCGGCGGGTGTGCGTTACTTGCCCCTAGCAGTGATTCTTGCGGCGCGCGCGGTCATGGAGCAGGGTTGACGATGCCGGGCCGGCGCGTGGTGGACACGCGCGAACGAGCGTCAAGGCGATCACTGAACCATCACGATGAAAGGAATGCCGTGGCTGAATACACCCTGCCCGACCTGGACTGGGACTACGCAGCGCTGGAGCCGCACATCTCGGGCCAGATCAACGAGCTTCACCACACCAAGCACCACGCCACGTACGTCAAGGGCGCCAACGCCGCTGTGGAAAAACTCGAGGAGGCGCGCGCCAAGGAAGATTTCGCCGCGATCCTGCTGCAGGAGAAGAACCTGGCGTTCAATCTGGGCGGTCACGTCAATCACACGCTGTGGTGGAAGAACCTGTCGCCGGATGGCGGCGACAAGCCGACCGGCGAACTCGCCGCCGCCATCGACGCGGCATTCAGGTCGTTCGACACGTTCCGCGCTCAGTTCAACGCCGCCGCCACCACGGTGCAGGGTTCGGGCTGGGCGGCCCTCGGCTGGGACACCCTGGGCAACAGGTTGCTGATCTTCCAGGTCTACGACCATCAGTCCAACTTCCCGCTGGGCGTCGTCCCGCTCCTGGTGCTCGACATGTGGGAGCACGCGTTCTACCTGCAGTACAAGAATGTCAAGGGCGATTTCGCCAAGGCGTTCTGGAACATCGTCAACTGGGAGGACGTCCAGTCGCGCTACGCCGCCGCGACGTCGAAGACCACAGGCCTGATTGCCGGCTGACTTCCCATTCCCAGGCTGGGGCGCCGCGCCGGTTGCGCGGCGCCCCGATCCCTTTTCCGGGGAATTTCGACATCCCGACCGCCGTGGCCGTGTCGAGTTGCAACCCGCCGAAACCACAGGCATGCTGAGCTATTCGGGCTACCAGCGTCGTTATTTCGGACGGACGCGCACGGAGGTCGAGATGGAAACCGGATCAAGTGGACACATAGGGATTTCCCCTTTCCATTCTCGCGGCGCCCTCAAAGGGTTTGTGATCTCGGGTCGTTGGCCCGATTCCACGAAGGAGTGGGCTCAGCTGCTCATGGTCGCGGTTCGTGTCGCATCGCTACCCGGATTGCTCTCCACCACAACCGTGTTCGGTGCCCGCGAGGAGTTGCCCGACGAACCCGAGCCGGGCACGGTGGGCCTGGTGCTGGCCGAGGGCACCGTCTTCGGTGAATCGGCCATCCAGCCGGGCTATTTCGCCGACCGTCAGCCCCCCGCACTGCTGATGCTGCATCCCCCCTGCGAAACCACCCCGTCGTTACCGGAATGCGCCGGCGCGGCTTCGGGATGCGTCCTGTTGCCCGGGCTGCCTTATCTGGGGCTCGAGCACCGCGCGGCCTGGGTGGAGGCCGAGGCCGACGGGACTGTCACATCGATGGTCAGCCGGGTCGGCGTCGATCCGATCAGCCACCCCGACACCGCGATCCTGGCGATGCTGCTCGCGGCGTGATCACGCGCGCACGCGTACGGCAACGTCCGCCGGGAGTCACCGGAAACCTGTGCATCGTGGCCGGCGGTGTGCGAGTTCCCAGAGCTAGTTCCCAGAGAAACGGCCCGGGGGCGCTATCGCGGGCATGCCGTCGGCGCACCCGCGGGCAAACACCGATGCCTACACATTGCGCACGACCGCCTCGCCCGTCGGGTCCGTCCGTGACCTGGCCCGCGGCTCCGCAGGCCGGTGTCGCCGGCAGCCACCCGGCCGGCCCACCCCGCCTGGCGACCGCGACCGCGGTAAATCCGGCGATACGCAGGGGTCTTCACAGAGAGCTCCGCGAGTCGGTCGCTCAACACCGCAGCAAAGGCTAACCTTCGCCGGTCACCGCGCGCGAGCGGTTGCGGTGATTTCGTCCGTCACCGTCGTTCGGGCCACTTGACGAAACGCACGCACAGCCTTGGCCAACCTTGCAGCGCTACCCCTTTTCTGCGTATCACCTGTGAAATCAGCAGAATCAGTGGACACGTGGCAGGAGAGATTGGAGGCTCGGTGGATGCAGGTCGAGCGTTCGCCGTGGCAGGCATCAGCGAATAGCGACACGTTTGCAACCGGAAGCCCACCCCAACCAAGACCATCATGATCAGCAAATACGCTTGGGAAACAGTTCGCTTCGAGAGTCCCGTGGAGGTCACACCGATGAGCACGACATTTGCTGCCCGGCTGAACCGTTTGTTCGACACGGTCTATCCACCCGGCCGCGGGCCCCACACCTCGGCGGAGGTGATCGCGGCCCTGAAGTCCGAGGGGATCACAATGTCGGCGCCCTACCTGTCCCAGCTACGCTCGGGAAACCGCACGAATCCGTCGGCGGCGACCATGGCGGCGCTGGCCAACTTCTTCCGCATCAAACCGGCCTACTTCACCGATGACGAGTACTACGAGAATCTCGACAAGGAATTGACGTGGATGTCCGCAGTGCGCCAGGACGGCGTGCGCAAAATCGCGCTGGCCGCCCTTGAGCTTTCCCCCGAGGCCAAGCGGGAGCTGATGGAGTACGCCGACGAGTTGCGCAACGCCGACCGTATGGACACCGCGGAGCGTCTGGGAGCCTAGGTCCGCCCGCCTCGGCACGGCGCACCTGACGGGCTGCCGCAGGTCCATTCCCATTAGTGTTGGCTCATGGGCCTGTTGCTTAAACGAAAGAGTCGCGCGACGCGTCGCGCCGAAGCCCGGGCCATCACGGCCCGCGCCAAGATGGAGGCCAGGCTCGCCGCCAAGAACGAAGCCCGGCGCATCAAGGACGACCGGAAGGCCTCCGGGAAGGCAGCAGCGAAGGCTCTCCGGGCGCAGGTCAAAGCCCAGCGCGAAAGCGACCGGACGGCCCTGAAGGTCGCCGAGGCCGAACTCAAGGCGGCGCGCGAAGGCAAGGTGTTGTCTCCGACGAGAATTCGGCGCGCGCTGACGGTGTCTCGGCTGATCGCGCCGATCCTCACCCCGCTGGTCTACCGGGCGGCCATGGCCGCCCGGTCGGTGATAGACCAGCGACGCGCGGACCAACTTGGCATCCCGCTGGCCCAGATCGGCCAGTTCTCCGGGCATGGCGCCCAGCTGTCGGCCCGGATCACCGGCTCCGAGAAGTCCCTGCGACTGGTGCAGGACAACAGGCCGAAGGACGCCGAGACCAAGCAGTTCGTCGCGGCGATGACCGAGCGGCTGACCGATCTGTCGGCGGCGGTCATCGCCGCTGAGAACATGCCAGCCGCGCGGCGGCGGGCGGCCCACACCGCTATTTCCTCTCAACTGGACGGTATCGAGGCCGACGTGATGGCCCGCCTCGGATTGACCGCGGTCTGACACCTCCGTACTGCACGGGTGCCTGGCCCCACGGCGCCTGCTGGCGGGGTCGGGGGACCGGTTTGCGCAGGTTTCTGTTGACGGGGTTTGGCGCCCGGACGCCGGGGCCGTTCGTGCTGGTGGCGGTCGCGCTCCTGGCCGGGGTGCGATCTGGCTGGTCCGGCTCGGGCCCCAGCGTCGCCGGTACCGCCGGGACGCCGCCGCTCCTCCTGGCATGATGGGGCCAACGTAATTTTGGTGCGCGACGAGCAAGGCGCAAAGGAGCGGCCACATGGCAGACCCGCAAGAGCAACCGGAACACGACCCCGACGGCGCGTCGACGCCGCCAGCGAAGAAGCCGCCCCCCAAGGCGGCCAAGAAGTCCGCGAAAGCTCCCGCCAAGAAGACAACCGCCGCCAACGCTCCCGCCAAGAAGGCGCCCGCCGCCAACGCACCGGCCAAGAAGGCCCCGGCCAAGAACGCGCCGGCCAAGAAGCTACCGGCCAACGCACCGGCCAAGAAGGCCCCGGCCAAGAAGGCGCCGGCCAAGAAGCTACCGGCCAACAGCCCGGAGTCCCCACAGAAGCCGCACGAGTCGGCCAGGAAGTCCGTCGCGATGGCGCAGCGCGCCGAAACCAACGGCGACCTTGCTGCGGCCGCCAAAGATGCTGCCGCACAAGCGAAGTCCACCGTCGAATCCGCACCCGACCCAGTGTTGCGCGATGCGGCGGCGCTGGACCCGGGCCGGTCGCGGGTCCCAGTGATGGTCGCCGTCGCACTCAGCCTGCTGGCCATCTTGTTGATCCGCCAGCTGCGGCGCCGCTGAAGTGACCGTGGAATTTCGGCCCACCGCCGATCTCGTCGACAGAATCGGGCCCCACGTACGCAGCTGCGACCTTCAGTTCCGTCAATTCGGCGGGCGTCCACACTTCGCCGGGCCGATCAGCACCGTGCGCTGTTTCCAGGACAACGCGTTGCTCAAATCGGTGCTCTCACAGCCGAGCGCGGGCGGGGTGCTGATCGTCGACGGCGCCGGTTCCCTGCACACCGCACTGGTCGGAGACCTCATAGCCGAGTTGGCCCGCTCCAATGGCTGGGCCGGCCTGGTGATCAACGGCGCCGTCCGTGACGCCGCCGCGCTGCGCGGCATCGACATCGGCATCAAGGCGCTGGGCACCAACCCCCGCAAGAGCGCCAAGACCGGGTCGGGCGAGCGCGACGTCGAGGTCAGCTTGGGTGGAGTGACGTTCACTCCCGGCGAGCTCGCCTACAGCGACGACGACGGGATTGTCGTCGTCGAAGCTTGAACCGGCACTGGCGCAGGCTTTTTGGTGAACCTCAGGCCCTCGTCGTCGATCTTGCCGCGCCGGATCAGCCGGATGTCGAGCAGGTAGTTCTGGTTCAGCCGCCACGGCGTGCGCGAGCCCTGCTTGGGCAGCTCGTCGAGCGAGCGCAACACATACCCGGGGGTGAACTCCATGAACGGGCGTTCACCGACGTCAGGACCCGGGTGCTCGACCACCACGGTGTCGAAACCGTTGTCGTCCATATAGTTCAGCAACCTGCAGGCGAACTCCGACACCAGGTCGGCCTTCAGCGTCCACGACGCGTTGGTGTAGCCGACGGTGTAGACCATGTTCGGTAACCCGGACAGCATCATGCCCTTGTAGGCCATCGTCGTGGTCAGGTCCACCGGTTCCCCGTCGACCGTGACGGTCGCGCCGCCGAACAGCTGCAGGTTCAGACCGGTTGCGGTGACGATGATGTCGGCCGGCAACTCCTGGCCGGAGTGCAGCCGGATACCGGTGGCCGTGAACCGGTCTATGGTGTCGGTGACCACCTCGGCCCGGCCCTTGCGGATCGCGCGGAACAGGTCGCCGCTGGGCACCAGGCACAGCCGCTGGTCCCACGGGTCGTACTGCGGGCCGAAGTGCTTCTGCACGTCGTACCCCGCGGGCAGTTGGCGTTCGACGAAGCCCAGCAGGATCTTGCGCATGCGCTGCGGCCACCTGCGGCAGGCGCCGTACAGCGCCGCCTGCCGCGCGACGTTCTTCCAGCGGATCGCGCTGTAGGCCAGGTTGCCCGGCAGCCAGTGGTTGAGCCGTTCGGCCATCGCGTCCCGCTTGGGCTGCGAGACGATGTAAGTCGGTGAGCGCTGCAGCATGGTCACGTGCCCGGCGCCCGAATCGGCCAGCGCGGGGATCAACGTGACCGCGGTTGCGCCGCTGCCGATCACGACGACGTTCTTGCCCGCGTAGTCGAGGTCCTCCGGCCAGTGCTGCGGGTGGACGATCGGCCCGGTGAAGTCTTGCGCGCCGCGGAACTCCGGAGCATAGCCCCGCTCGTAGTTGTAGTAGCCGCTGCACAGGAACAGGAATGTGCAGGTGATGGTGCTCGGTGTCCCGTTGTTGTCGACCTGCAGGGTCCAGCGGTTCTCTGCGTGCGACCAGTCGGCGCCGAGCACCCTGTGCCTGAGCCGGATGTGTTTGTCGATGCCGTACATGGCCGCGGTGGCCTTGACGTAGTCGAGGATCGGCTTGCCGTCGGCGATGGCCTGACGCTCGGTCCACGGACGGAACCTGAACCCCAGCGTGTGCATGTCGGAGTCGGAACGGATTCCCGGGTAGCGAAACAAGTCCCAGGTGCCGCCCATGGCTTCCCGCTTCTCCAGGATCGCGTAGCTCTTGGAAGGGCAGCGGTCCTGCAGGTGCCAGGCCGCGCTCACGCCGGAGATGCCGGCGCCCACGATGACGACGTCAAGATGCTCGATCATCGGCCCACGCTATCAACAGCCTGTTGATGTCGTCAACGTGATGTCGGGTCTCTCGACGCCGTGTAGAGTCGCGGTCGTGACCACCGCCGGGCAGACACGCGCACTGCGCGGCCGCCGCACCGTGCGCCCCTCGGGCGACGACCGCGAGCAAGCGATCCTGGCGACCGCCGAACGGCTGCTCGCGGAGCGCTCCTTCGCCGACATCTCCGTGGACGACCTGGCCAGGGGCGCCGGCTTGTCCCGGCCGACGTTCTACTTTTATTTCAAGTCCAAGGAGTCGGTGCTGCTCTCGCTGCTCGAGCCGGTGATCGCGCGCGCGGACGCCGAGTTCGACGGCGCGGTGCAGCGGCTGCCCGCGGACCCCCGGCGCGTGTGGCGCAACGGCATTCAAGCGTTCTTCAGCGCGTTCGGCTCACGCCGCGCCCTGGCCCAGGCCGGCACGGAGGCGTTGGCCACCAGTTCGGAGTTCCAAGCGGTGTGGTCGGGCTACATGCAGAAGTGGATCGACCAGACGGCGGCCATGATCACCGCCGAGCGGGCGCGCGGCGCCGCGCCGGAGACGATCCCGGCCGCCGACCTGGCGACGTCGCTGAACCAGATGAACGAGCGCATCATGATGGGCGCGCTGTCGGGTGGGGCGCCCGCACTCGACGAGAAACGGGTCGTCGACACCCTGACCCATGTCTGGGTCAGCAGTATCTACGGCGAGACCGGCTAAGTGATCTTGCCCGCTCATTCGTCGGGCCCGCTCGCTGAGGTGCCGAGACTGCGGTGGCCGGTGGCGTCAGGCGAAAAAATCAGCGCTGAATGCAGTTTCGACGTCGCCGGCGCCTACGCGTCGGCCAGCACGGGGCGGCAGGCACGACGATCACCGACTCGACGCGCCCACCCCCAGGGCTGAAACCCAGGGCTAAACCCAGGGTCCGCCGCGCTACCCACACTCGGTCGATTACCGTCGAGTGGATGCGATTCGCGTTCAAGACTTCCCCGCAAAACACCACCTGGGCAGACATGCTCGCCGTCTGGCAGGCGGCCGACGACATCGACATCTACGAATCGGGGTGGACCTTCGACCACTTCTACCCGATCTTCTCCGACAGCACCGGCCCCTGCCTGGAGGGCTGGACGACGCTGACGGCACTGGCCCAGGCCACCAGCCGGCTGCGACTGGGCACGCTGGTCACCGGCGTCCACTACCGCCACCCCGCCGTGCTGGCCAACATGGCCGCCGCGCTCGACATCATCTCCGGCGGGCGGCTCGAGCTGGGAATCGGCGCCGGCTGGAACGAGGAGGAGTCGGGTGCCTACGGCATCGAGCTGGGCGGCATCCGGGAACGCTTCGACCGGTTCGAGGAGGCATGCCAGGTGCTGATCAGCCTGCTCAGCCAGGAGACCACCGACTTCGACGGCACGTACTACCACCTCGAGGGCGCGCGCAACGAACCCAAGGGGCCGCAGCGCCCGCACCCGCCGATCTGCATCGGCGGCAGCGGTGAGAAGCGCACCCTGCCGATCACCGCGCGCTACGCCCAGCACTGGAACTTCGCGGGTGGCTCACCCGAGGACTTCGCCCGCAAGCGCGACGTGCTTGCCGCACGCTGCGCTGACATCGGGCGCGACCCGAAAGAGATCACACTGTCCGCGCACCTCGGGCTGGACCGGGAGCGCAATTACGCCAAGGTGCTCGACGACGCGGCCGCGCTTGCCGCCGAAGGACTGAACCTGGGCATCGTCTACATCGCGCCGCCGCACGACCCCGCGGTGCTGGAACCGATGGCCGAGGCCATCCGGGATTCAGGCCTGTGGGATGGGGCCGGGTAACGGTGCGACGCCGGCGAGCAAACTCACCACGCGCCGACCAGTACGTGGTGGGATCCGGTTACGCGCCGAACTGCAACATCTCTTCGGCGGTGACCAGGCGTTCGTTCTTGGCCGGAAATTCGCGACTCTTTACCGGGTGACGAAACAATGACCAGGCGATTCGGCCCACCCGCGACTGGGGTACCGGGTTGACATGCACAGTGCTAACTCCTGCAATCAGTCCGTACAGCGGAACTCCACCTGGTCCGTGATGCGATGGAGCCCCCTGGTAAATAATTACACACCCGCCGTCCGGCAAACGGGGCCAGACTCGCCGATTTTGTTACGTGAGCTTCTGCCGTTGCTGATGTGATCACTGGAGCGGCACCGCGGTCGGCTTGACGGGCGCCGGTAGCGCGGTCGATCCCATCAGGTAGTGGTCCACACCCGCGGCCGCGGCCCTGCCCTCGGCAATCGCCCAGACGATCAGCGACTGGCCCCGGCCCATGTCTCCGGCGACGAAGACGCCGGGAACCGACGTCTCGAACTCGGCGCCGCGCGCGACGTTGCCGCGCTCGGTGAGCTTGACCCCGAGGTCGGTGAGCAGGCCCGGCTTCTCGGGCCCGACGAATCCCATCGCCAGCAGCACCAGGTCCGCCTCGAGCTCGAAGTCGGAGCCCTCGACCTTGACGAACTTGCCGTCCTGCATGGTGACCTCGTGCGCCTTGAGCCCGGTCACGCGGCCGTCCTTGCCGACGAACTCCTCGGTGTTCACCGAGAACACCCGCTCGCCACCCTCTTCGTGTGCCGAGGAGACTCGATACATCAGCGGGTAGGTCGGCCAGGGGGTGGATTGCGCGCGGGTGTCCGGCGGGCGCGGCATGATCTCGAACTGGTGCACCGCGATCGCGCCCTGCCGGTGCACGGTCCCCAGGCAGTCCGCTCCGGTGTCACCGCCACCGATGATGATGACCTTTTTGCCCTTGGCGGTGATCGGCGGCTGCCCGTCCGGCCCGACCTCGCTGTCGGCGAGGTCGCCGAGCGCCTGGCGATTACCCCAGGGCAGGAACTCCATCGCCTGGTGGATACCGTCCAGGTCGCGCCCGGGGACCGGTAGTTCGCGCCAGTCGGTGGCCCCGCCGGCCAGGACCACGGCGTCGAAGTCGGCGCGCAGCGCCTCGACGGTGAGGTCGACCCCGACGTTGACGCCGGGGCGGAATTCGGTGCCCTCGGCGCGCATCTGGTCCAGGCGACGGTCCAGGACGCGCTTTTCCATCTTGAACTCCGGGATGCCGTAGCGCAGCAGGCCGCCGATGCGGTCCGCACGCTCGAACACGGTGACACCGTGACCGGCCCGGGTGAGTTGCTGAGCCGCGGCCAGGCCCGCCGGGCCCGAGCCCACCACCGCGACGGTCTTGCCGGTGCGGGTGTCGGGGGGCAGCGGAACCACGAAGCCTTCCTCGAAGGCCCTGTCGATGATCTCGAGCTCGATCTGCTTGATCGTCACCGGATCCTGGTTGATGCCGAGCACGCAGGCCGGCTCACACGGCGCCGGGCACAGCCGGCCGGTGAAGTCGGGGAAGTTGTTGGTGGCGTGCAACCGCTCGATGGCGTCGCGCCATCGGCCGTTGCGGACCAGGTCATTCCATTCCGGGATCAGGTTGCCCAGCGGGCACCCGTTGTGGCAGAAGGGAATGCCGCAGTCCATGCAGCGGGTCGCCTGCTCGCGCAAGGTCTCGGAGTCGAAGTCCTCGTAGACCTCGTTCCAGTCGCGCAACCGCAGCGGGACAGGCCGGCGCTGCGGCAGTTCCCGGTGCGTGAACTTCAGGAAGCCGGTCGGGTCAGCCATGCGCGGCCGCCATGATCGCCTTGTCGACGTCCACGCCGTCGCGCTCGGCCTCGGCGATGGCCTGCAGCACCCGCTTGTAATCCCGCGGCATCACCTTCGCGAAGTGCCGCCGCTGCCCGGGCCAGTCGGCCAGGATTCGCTGGCCGACTGCGGAATCGGTGTTGTCGACGTGTGCCTGGATCATGCCGTGCAGCCATTCCTCGTCGTCGGGTTCGAGGCTCTCGAGTTCGACCATCTCGGTGTTGAGGTGTTGCGGCAGTTCGGTGTCCGGATCGTAGACGTAGGCCACCCCGCCGGACATGCCGGCGGCGAAGTTGCGGCCGGTGCGTCCGAGGATGACGACCTTGCCCCCGGTCATGTATTCGCACCCGTGATCGCCGACGCCTTCCACCACGGTGTGCGCCCCGGAGTTGCGGACCGCGAACCGCTCGCCGACCACGCCACGCAAGTAAACCTCCCCGCTGGTCGCACCGAACAAGATGACGTTGCCCCCGATGATGTTGTCCTCGGCGACGTAGTCCTGCGGGGCATTGTCCGATGGGCGCACCACGATCCGGCCCCCCGACAGGCCCTTGCCGACGTAGTCGTTGGCGTCGCCGTAGACACGCAATGTGATCCCCCGGGGGACGAACGCACCGAAACTGTTCCCCGCCGAGCCGTCGAACGTGATGTCGATGGTCCCGTCCGGCAAGCCCTGCCCCCCATATGCTTTCGTCAACTCGTGGCCGAGCATGGTTCCCACCGTGCGATTGACGTTGCTGATCGCGGTGGAGAACCGTACCGGCTTGCCGGAATCCAGTGCCTCGCGGCTCATCACGATCAATTGCTGATCGAGCGCCTTGTCCAGGCCGTGGTCCTGACTGGAGCTGCAGTACAGGTCCTGGTTCATGAAGGCCGACTCCGGCTCGTGCAGCACCGGCGCCAGATCCAACCGGTGTGCCTTCCAGTGCGCGCGCGCCAGTGTCGTGTCCAGCGAACCGACCTGCCCGACCACCTCGTTGAAGCTACGGAAACCCAACTGCGCCATGTATTCCCGGACTTCCTCGGCGATGAACATGAAGAAGTTCTCGACGAATTCGGGCTTTCCGTTGAAGCGCTCGCGCAGCAGCGGGTTCTGGGTCGCCACCCCGACCGGGCAGGTGTCCAGGTGACATACCCGCATCATGATGCAGCCCGACACCACCAGCGGCGCGGTGGCGAATCCGAATTCCTCCGCGCCCAGCAGCGCCGCGATCATCACGTCACGGCCCGTCTTCAGCTGGCCGTCGACCTGGACGACGATCCGGTCGCGTAACCCGTTGAGCAGCAACGTCTGCTGCGTCTCGGCCAAGCCGAGCTCCCATGGCGCCCCGGCATGCTTCATCGAGGTCAGCGGGGTCGCGCCGGTCCCGCCGTCGTGCCCCGAGATCAGCACCACGTCGGCATGTGCCTTGGACACGCCCGCGGCCACCGTGCCCACGCCGTTCTCGGACACGAGTTTGACGTGCACCCGCGCCGAGGGGTTGGCGTTCTTCAGGTCGTGGATCAGCTGCGCCAGGTCCTCGATGGAGTAGATGTCGTGGTGCGGCGGCGGCGAGATCAGGCCGACGCCGGGGGTCGAATGCCGCACCTCGGCGACCCACGGGTAGACCTTGTGCCCCGGAAGCTGACCTCCCTCACCGGGTTTGGCGCCTTGGGCCATCTTGATCTGGATATCGGTGCAGTTGGTGAGGTAGTGCGACGTGACACCGAAGCGCCCGGAGGCGACCTGCTTGATCGCGCTGCGGCGCCAATCCCCGTTCGGGTCGCGGTCGAACCGGCCGGCGTCCTCGCCGCCCTCACCGCTGTTGGAGCGCCCGCCCAGCCGGTTCATCGCGATGGCGAGCGTCTCATGCGCCTCCGCGGAGATCGATCCGTAGCTCATCGCCCCCGTCGAGAAGCGCTTGACGATCTCGCTGGCCGGCTCGACCTCCTCCAGCGGCACCGGGGCGCGCAGGTCGGAGCGGAACTTCAGCAGCCCGCGCAGGGTGGCCGTCTGCTCGCTCCGGTCGTCGACCAGGCGGGTGTACTCCTTGAAGATCTTGTACTGTCCGGTGCGGGTCGAGTGCTGCAACTTGAAGACGGTCTCGGGGTTGAACAGGTGGTATTCGCCCTCGCGGCGCCACTGGTACTCCCCGCCCACCTCGAGTTCGCGGTGGGCGCGCTCGTCGGGCCGGTCCAGGTATGCCAGGCGGTGCCGGGCCGCGACGTCGGCGGCGATGTCCTCCAGGGTGATCCCGCCCGTCGCGCAGGCCAGACCGGTGAAGTACTCGTCGAGCACGTCCTCGGAGATTCCCACCGCCTGGAACAACTGCGCGCCGGTGTAGGAGGCCAGCGTCGAGATGCCCATCTTGGACATCACTTTGAGCACGCCCTTGCCGGCGGCCTTGACGTAGTTGTTGAGTGCGGTGTCGCGGTCGAAACCGTCGAAAACACCCCTGTCGAGCATGTCCTCGATCGACTCGAATGCGAGATAGGGGTTGATCGCCGCCGCGCCGCAGCCGACCAGGAGCGCCATGTGGTGCACTTCGCGGGCGTCGCCGGTCTCCACGACCAGGCCGGCCTGGGTGCGGGTCCGGTCGCGCACCAGGTGGTGGTGCACGCCCGCCACCGCGAGCAGCGAGGGGATCGGCGCCATCGTCTCGTCGGATTCGCGGTCGGACAGGATGATGACCCGCGCGCCGTCGGCGATGGCGGCCGATGCCTGCGCCCGCACCTCGTTTAGCGCGGCGGCCAGACCCGCGCCACCCTCGGCGACCGGGTACACGCAGCGGATCACCGCCGAACGCATGCCGTGCGGATAGCCGTTGACCTCGGCGTCCGGGTCGAGGTTGACCAGCTTGGCCAGCTCGTGGTTGCGCAGGATCGGCTGCTGCAGCGTGATCTGGTGACAGGACGCCGCTTGGGGCGTGAGCAGGTCGCGCTCCCCGCCGGTGGTGACCTGCAGGCTGGTCACCACCTCCTCGCGGATGGCGTCCAGGGGCGGATTGGTCACCTGCGCGAACAGCTGCTGGAAGTAGTCGTAGAGCATCCGTGGCCGCTGGGACAGCACCGCGACCGGGGTGTCGGTGCCCATCGAACCGATCGGTTCGGCGCCGCCGCGAACCATCGGCGCGACCAGCAGGTTGAGTTCTTCGTAGGTGTAGCCGAACACCAGCTGCCGCTTGACGAGTCGCTCGTGGGGCATTCGCACGTAATCGCCCTGCGGCAGGTCCTCGAGCGGGACGAGCCCCGCGTCGAGCCACTCCTGATAGGGGTGTTCTGCGGCCAGCTCCGCTTTGATCTCCTCGTCGGCGACGATACGGCCCTGCGCGGTGTCCACCAGGAACATCCGGCCCGGCTGCAGCCGCATCCGGCGCACCACCTTGGCAGGGTCCACGTCGAGCACGCCGGCCTCCGAGGCCATCACCACCAGTCCGTCCTCGGTGACCCAGATGCGGGACGGGCGCAGACCGTTGCGGTCGAGCACCGCACCGACGATGGTGCCGTCGGTGAACGTCATCGACGCCGGGCCGTCCCACGGCTCCATCAAGGACGCGTGGTAGGCGTAGAACGCCCGCCGCGCGGGATCCATCGACTCGTGCCGTTCCCACGCCTCGGGAATCATCATCAGCACCGAGTGGGCCAGGCTGCGCCCCCCCAGATGCAACAGCTCGAGCACCTCGTCGAAGCGGGCGGTGTCGGACGCGCCCGGGGTGCAGATCGGGAACAGCTTCTCGACGTCGGCCTCCGACCCGAAGACGTCGGTCTTGATCAACGCCTCGCGGGCCCGCATCCAGTTCTCGTTGCCGGTGACGGTGTTGATCTCACCGTTGTGGGCGATGCGGCGGAACGGGTGCGCCAGCGGCCACGACGGGAACGTGTTGGTGGAGAACCGGGAGTGCACGATACCCAGCGCACTGGTCAGCCGATCGTCCTGCAGGTCGAGATAGAACGCCTTGAGCTGCGGCGTGGTCAGCATGCCCTTGTAAACGAACGTCTGACCCGAAAGGCTTGGGAAGTAAACCGTTTCGCGGCCGGGCCCGTCCTGGCCGGGGCCCTTGGTGCCGAGTTCGTGCTCGGCACGCTTGCGCACCACGTAAGCGCGGCGTTCCAACGCCATGCCCGAGGCACCCGTCATGAACACCTGCCGGAAGGTGGGCATCGCGTCGCGCGACAGCGCACCCAGGGAGGAATCGTCGGTGGGCACGTTCCGCCAGCCGAGCACCCGCAGTCCCTCGGCTTCGGCGATCTTCTCCACGGCGGCGCAGGCAGCCGCGGCGTCTTTGGCGGACTGCGGTAAGAACGCGATACCGGTGGCGTAGCTGCCCGGGGCCGGCAACTCGAATTCCACGACCTCACGCAGGAACGCGTCCGGAACCTGAATCAGGATTCCCGCGCCGTCACCGCTGCGCGGCTCGGCGCCCTGGGCTCCGCGGTGTTCGAGGTTGAGCAGCGCGGTGATGGCGTTGTCCACGATGCCGCGGCTGCGCCGGCCGTGCATGTCGACGACCATGGCTACCCCGCACGAATCGTGCTCGAACGCGGGGTTATACAACCCGACGCGCTTGGGCGTCATATGCACCTGACCCTTCACCTGAACGTTGCGCGCGGCCGCCGTCCATTCGGTCCGCTCCGATGCGGCCGCACCCGGAGGTTGCGGGCTCACGCCCCTCGGTCTTGTCGATAGGCTGTCTCCCAGGTGGAGATGATCCTGTTGAGGATGCGTCCGTGCAGCGCTGAACGGTGGCCTGGAACCGGTCTCGACAAGTCGTAAAACGATATGACAAAACCCGCCTGACATGCCAACTTCGCTCGAGTCTAACCCGGCGCCCGGCAGCGGCGTTAATTCGGCGAAGCGAGCGATCGGCGGTGTCGCCGGGCGGTCCGTCACGGGGAAACCGGCAGGTATCGGTTCGCCGGCGCGCCGGCCGGCACCCGCACCCGTTGCTCATCTGAGTTTGCTGGAGCTGACCTAGAGGCGACCGACGCCGACGCGGGCGCCGGTCCGCGACGTGATCAGCCCGTAACCGGCCCCGGTGGCGGGGCCGGACGGACGGCGCGATCGAGTTTGCGCGCAGCCGGCGGAGGTCCGGCGGCGACAGGTGACCGATACTGGTTCGATCCTGGCCCGCACCGGCAACCGAGGAGCCCATGAACCAGCGCGACGAATTCCTGCGGGACCGTCTGGCTCCCGAGGCGCCCGGCGGCCCCTCCGGACGACCGCGCGGCGCCCGCCCGTCGTCGCGGCAAGCGTTCCCGCCGGAACTCGCCCCGCCCCCGTCGCAGCCCCGGCCGCCGGAGGCTCCTGCCGAGCCCGTCAGCGATCCCGGGGCCCCCTCTCCCACGGAACCGCCCGGTCGTGGCTGGCGGCGCATGGTCCGGCTGGTGACGTTCGACCGGGTCAGGCCGGGGCCGTCGGCCGCGCAGCGCCAGGAGGCCCGGTTCGAGGCGGCGATCCGGGCGCCCCTGCGCGGCATCCACAAGGTGGGCGTCCTCGGCAAGGGCGGCGTGGGCAAGACGTCGGTGGCGGCCAGCGTCGGATCGCTGCTGGCCGAATACCGCCAGGACCACGTCGTGGCCATCGACGCCGACACCGCCTTCGGGCGGCTGAGCAGCCGGATCGACCCGCGCTCCGGCGGCTCGTTCTGGGAACTCACCGCCGACACGAACCTGCGGTCCTTCGACGACGTGGTCGCACGGCTCGGCCGCAACCCGGTGGGGCTGCACGTCCTGCGCGGCGAACCGGCGTCCGGCCCCCGCCGGGTGGTCGACCCCGCCATCTATCGGGAAGCCGCGTTGCGGCTCGACCGCCATTTCGCGATCTCGGTCATCGACTGCGGGTCCACGATGGACGCGCCGCTCACCCAGGAGGTGCTGCGTGATCTCGATGCCCTGATCGTGGTGTCCTCGCCGTGGGCCGACGGCGCCTCCGCCGCGGCCCGGACCCTGCAGTGGCTGTCCGACCAGGGCCTGGGCCGGCTGTTGCGCAACAGTGTGGTGGCCGTCAACGACTCCGACGGCCACGCCGACAAACGCACCCGGGCGTCGCTGGCCCGCGAGTTCGCCGAGCACGGCCGGCCGGTCGTCGAGGTCCCCTTCGACCCGCATCTGCGGCCCGGCGGCCTCATCGACGTGCGCGGTGAGATGGCCCCGGCAACGCGGCGCAGGTTCTTGGAGATCACCGCGGCGATCGCGGCTTATTTCGCCGCACGATCCGGCGACGACGTCTGAGCGTCGGCGACGGGCCGGCGCAGCCCCGAAGGCCCGGACTGCCATGCCCGGCCGCTGACCCCTCGAGCAGCGGCCCGGCGCGTCAGGCCGACTTCGCGGTGACTGGGCCCGGGCACCCGTCACGCTCGGCACGCGAACGCAATCGGCGCTACGCGATGTCCGACGATGCCCGTCTCCGGGGCGCGGGCGCCCTGCGCGATGATGCACGGCGCCGTCGCCTCCGGTGATGACGAACGCTACAAGGGCAGCCGTGGCGGGTGCAACGGTTTGTGCCATAGCTAACAGGGCGCAGCTACTGGCGACGCTTCGGTTGACTGCGGAGGGCAACGGCCGCCGAAATCCACAACCGCCGGGTCACGCCGGTCGGGCCGGGGCCTTCGGGCTGCGAACGGGATATCCGTGGCGCTCGGCCAGCGACCGGAGTTGGCGCAGCGCGAACGCCCTGGGCCGTCCGGCTTCCGGGATCACGACCCCGGCCCACAGCCCTTCCGCGGCGGGCAGTTCACAGGCATCGCGCGCACACGGCCAGCGACGCGGACACGCCCGGCACAGCGCTTTCGCCTCGTCGTCCGGGGCGGTAGTCCAGCGCTCGGGATCGCGCGCACACGCACCCTGCCAGAATCCACCATCGGCTGCTGCGGCGGTCATCGCGCCCCCGTCTCGGCACACAGCAGGGAGGTGTCCGGATTCCGGACCGACGGAGAAGAGCAAGCCGATCGTTCCACTACCGCCGTCAGAGCTCCCCCACGCGAATCCTCTACACGCACCTTGCGATACAGCGGAGTGTCGCATTCCGACACTGCGCTCGCGTGACGGCGAGGTGAACAAGTCCCGACCCACCCGGTCCCGACCCGCACCGGCGCCGCCCGCCTCGCGGTAACGTAGCGCCGGTACGGTTGAACTGCGACACCCTGCGCCGGGTGGCACGACGGGCGCAACGGTTGAAATAGCAATCTTTCCGGCGGATGTTCGTCGACGGTCAACGAGGGGGCGCCGGGCATGACGCTAGAAATGGAGCCGCCGGATCCGGGCGTGGTACGCGCCGGGTCGGCAGCCGCCGCGCGCCGCCGTGAACTCGCCATCAGCCAGCGCAGGCTCGCGGCCGACGGGATCATCAACGCCGGCGCGCTCATCGCATTCGAGAAGGGCCGCAGTTGGCCCCGCACCCGGACCCGGGCCAAGCTCGAAGAGGTGCTGCACTGGCCCAGCGGGACGATCGCACGGATTCGTCGCGGCCAGGCGCCTCCCGGCGAGGCGCCTGCGCCGCCACCGCCATCCGACGGCGCGGCAGCCGACGGCTCGGTGTCGTTGATCGCGCAGGCTGTCGTGGCTGCGGTGGACGGCTGCAGCCTGGCGGCTGCCGCGCTGCCGCCGGCCGACGACCCCGCGTTCTCGCGGCGCGCCGCGCCGATCCTCGCCGATCTGCGCCGGCTCGAGACCATCGCCGTCCGGGCCGCCCGCATCACCCGGATGACCCCCGAGCTCATCAACGCGCTGAGCACCGTGCGCCGCCACTACGACGGGCTGATGACGCTGTGGGCGGGGGCACCGAATGCGCCGCTGGCGCAGAGGCTTTACGCTGCCCGGCGGCGCGCGAACCTGTCCGCCCCCGAGACCGCACAAGCGGCGGGCGTGGCAGAGGAGATGATCCTGCGCGCCGAAGCGCAGGAACCGTTACCCGCCGACGCCGCCGACGCGATCGAAACATTGATCCGCCAGATCAGCTGAGCGGACCCGGTCAGCG
>NZ_JBYCLC010000247.1:0-5244 GCF_057473685.1 Mycobacterium sp. TH-M116
GCGACCTTGTTTACAGCCGGGTGACGCGCGTCATAATGTTCAGCGAGAACGAGAACACGTTCTACATTGCCGTCCGGCCCCGGTCGGCCCCTCTCGCCGAACACTCGGGTCAGGGCTTTGCTAGTGGAGGTTGTTCATGAAAACAAAAGGCGCGCTGATCTGGGAGTTCAACCAGCCGTGGTCGATCGAGGAAATCGAGATCGGTGACCCGGTCAAGGACGAGGTCAAGATCCAGATGGAAGCGTCGGGCATGTGCCACTCCGACCACCACCTGGTGACGGGCGGCATCCCGATGGCGGGCTTCCCGGTGCTCGGCGGGCACGAGGGTGCCGGCATCGTCACCGAGGTGGGCCCGGGCGTCGAGGACATCGCCCCCGGCGACCACGTGGTTCTGTCGTTCATCCCGTCCTGCGGCAAGTGCCCCACGTGCCAGGCGGGCCTACGCAACCTGTGTGATCTGGGCGCCGGACTGCTCGGCGGTGCGGCCGTGTCCGACGGCACCTTCCGGATCCAGGCCCGGGGCCAGAACGTCTACCCCATGACGCTGCTGGGCACGTTCTCGCCGTACATGGTCGTGCACAAGAGCTCGGTGGTGAAGATCGACCCGTCGGTGCCCTTCGAGGTGGCCGCCCTGGTCGGCTGCGGCGTCACCACCGGCTACGGGTCGTCGGTCCGCACCGCCGACATCCGGCCGGGACAGGACGTCGCCATCGTCGGCGTCGGCGGGGTCGGCATGGCCGCGCTGCAGGGGGCCGTCAACGCCGGCGCGCGCTACATCTTCGCGATCGACCCGGTGGAATGGAAGCGCGACCAGGCGCTGAAGTTCGGCGCCACCCACGTCTACCCCGACGTCGAGGCCGCGATGATGGGCATGGCCGAGGTCACCTACGGCCTGATGGCCCACAAGGTGGTGGTCACCGTCGGCGAGCTGCACGGCGCCGACGTCGACAACTACCTGAACATCACCGCCAAGGGTGGCACCTGCGTGCTGACCGCGATCGGCAGCCTGCTGGACACCAACGTCACCCTGAACCTGGCGATGCTGACCCTGATGCAAAAGAACCTGCAGGGCACCATCTTCGGCGGCGGCAACCCGCACTACGACATCCCGCAGCTGTTGTCGATGTACAAGGCCGGCAAGCTCAACCTCGACGACATGATCACCCGCCGGTACAAACTTGAGCAGATCAACGACGGCTACCAGGACATGCTGGACGGCAAGAACATTCGCGGGGTCATCCGGTACACCGACGCGGACCGGTAGCCGATGACCGACACCGCGGCATCCCAGGCGTCACCGGCCCTGGCCGCGTCGCAGGCGTCATGGCGGTGCGTCCAAGCCCACGACCGGGAGGGCTGGCTGGCCCTGATGGCCCATGACGTCGTCGTCGAGGACCCGATCGGCACGTCCGTCACCAACCCCGACGGCACCGGGGTGCGCGGCCGGGGGGCCGTCGGCGTTTTCTACGACACCAACATCGCGGCCAACCGGCTGACGATCACCTGCGAGGAGACGTTCCCGTCGAGCTCACCCGACGAGGTCGCCCATATCCTGGTGCTGCACAGTGAATTCGAGGGTGGAGTCACCAGCGAGGTCCGCGGGGTGTTCACCTACAAGGTCAACGACGCGGGGCTGATCACCAACATGCGCGGCTACTGGAACCTCGACATGATGAAGTTCGGCAACCGGGAGTAGACGAACGGCCGTGCTCCGTCGGCCGGCCCGACCGCACCTATGCCGGCCGCACCTATGCTGGGGCCCATGCCGTCGATCTTCACCAGGATCATCAACCGAGAGCTGCCCGGGCGTTTCGTCTACGAGGACGACGACGTCGTCGCGTTCCTGACGATCGAGCCGATGACACAGGGCCACACGCTGGTCGTGCCGCGCGCCGAGATCGACCAGTGGCAGGACGTCGACGGCGCGGTTTTCGCCCGCGTCATGTCGGTGAGCCAACTCATCGGCAAGGCCGTGTGCAACGCCTTCCACACGGAGCGCGCCGGGGTGATCATCGCCGGGCTGGAAGTGCCCCATCTGCATGTTCACGTGTTCCCCACCCGCAGTTTGGGCGACTTCGGTTTTGCTCACGTCGACCGCAACCCGTCGCCGGAATCGCTGGACGAGGCGCAGGCCAGGATCACCGCGGCGCTGGCTCAGCTGGCGTGAACCGGCGCCTCCGGCACGGGTACGTCGTGCACCCGCGGCAGCGTGACACGAAAGCAGCATCCATCGCCGGGCGCGGTGGTCACGGTGACCCTGCCGCCGTGCGCGTGCACCAACGAGTCCACGATGGAAAGCCCGAGACCGGTGCCGCCGCTGGCCCGGGCACGTGACGAGTCGGTGCGATAGAAGCGCTCGAACACCCGCGCCGCATCCTCCCGGCTCATGCCGGGTCCCTTGTCGGCCACCTCGATCACCGCGTCGTCGCCGTCGGTGCCGACCCGCACGATGACGTCGGCGCTTTCCGGGGTGTGCTGCAAGGCGTTGACCAGCAGGTTGCTCAGCACCTGGCGGATCCGGGCCTCATCACCGACCACTTCCGGGGTGCCGGGACCGTCGAGCACCTCGATCCGGATCGTGCGCTTGGGATCCACGGCTTGCGCGTCGTGCACTGCGTCGCTGGCCAGCGCCAGCAGGTCCACCTGATGGTGCTCGAGCGGGCGTTGGGCGTCGAGGCGGGCCAGTAACAGCAGATCCTCGACGAGCAACCCCATCCGGCTGGCTTCGCTTTCGATCCGCGCCAGCAGCATCGACACGTCGCGCGCGGCGCCCTGGCGATACAACTCCGCGAAGCCGCGAATGGTGGTCAGCGGGGTGCGCAGCTCGTGGCTGGCGTCGGTGATGAACCGGCGCATCCGCTCCTCGGAGCCGCGCGCTTTCTCGGCCGAGGACTCCGAGGACGCCAGCGCCTCCTGGATCTGGGTCAGCATCCCGTTGAGCGCCAACGAGAGCTGGCCCACCTCGGTGCGGGGGTCGCGCTGCGGGATCCGTCGGTCCAGTTGCCCACCGGCGATCGCCGCGGCGGTCTGTTCGACTTCGGACAGCGGCCGCAGGCTTCGCTGGACCATCGCGAAACTGGCGATCCCGACGAGGACCAGCACGCCCACCCCGATCCCGACCTGCAACCAGGCCAGCGAACGGACCGTGTGCTGGACGTCGGAGAGGTCGATCGCGACGGTCGTCAGGCCGTGCGGGCCGCGCACCGACACCGCCCGCCATTCGATGTCGGAGCCGCTGACCGAGGGCAGGGTCGTCGGTTCGGGGCCTACGTCGTTGTCGGGCGGCAGCGCCGGTTCGGCGTTGCGGTCGTTGATGGCGGTGAACGGCGTGCCGTCGGTGCCGATGCCCCGCACGTAGAACTTCGACGGCGGCCGGCCGGGGTCCGGGCTCTCGTAGGGCGCCGGCGACCGGCGGCGCGGCGCCAGCGCCCAGCCGCGGGACGCCTCGAGCAGCGTCTGGTCGATCCGGCCGACGAGCACGTGACGCAGGATCGAGGTGACCGCCACGCCCGACATCAACAGGCCGCAGCCGACCAGGGCGAGGGTGGCGGCCACCAGGCTCACCCGCAGTGGTACTCCGCGTCGAAGCCGCTTGGCCGTCTCCGTATTCTTCGCCACCGGTCACCTCCCCATGCGGCCGAGCGGGTGCTCAGCGAGGCTCGCGCAGCACATAGCCCACACCGCGCAGGGTGTGCAGAAGCCGCTTCTCCCCGGTGTCGATCTTGCGGCGCAGGTAGGACACGTAGGACTCGACCACGTTCACGTCACCACCGAAGTCGTAACGCCAGACGTGGTCGAGAATCTTGGGCTTGCTCAGCACGGTGCCGGCGTTGATGACAAAGTAGCGCAACAGCGTGAACTCCGTCGGCGACAGCGACACCGGTTGCCCGGCCTTCCACACCTCGTGGGTCTCTTCGTCGAGTTCGATGTCGGCGAACGTCAGCCGGGCGTTGCGGGGTTCCGGGCCGCCCTTGCCCGCGCGTCGGAGGATGACCCGCAGCCGGGCGACGACCTCTTCCAGGCTGAACGGCTTGGTCACGTAGTCGTCGCCGCCGAGGGTCAGCCCGGCGATCTTGTCCTGCAACGAGTCGCGAGCCGTCAGGAACAGCGCGGGCGCGTCGATGCCGTCGGCGCGCAGTCGCCGCAACACCCCAAAACCGTCCATCCCGGGCATCATCACGTCCAGGATCAACGCGTCCGGGCGGGCTTCGCGCGCCCGGTCCAGGGCCTGGGCCCCGTTGGTCGCGGTGTGCACCTCAAAACCTTGAAATTTCAGGCTGACGGAGAGCAGTTCGACGATGTTGGCCTCGTCGTCGACCACGAGGATGCGAGCCTCCGGTGTGGACTCGCCGTGGATAGCCGCTGTCATGAGAGCCTTCTGTCCTTCGTTCTGTCCTTCGTTGAACATCTCCTTCACAGTAAGTGTGCAATTACTGTGAGGGCGGTGGTAACCATCTGATAGTAGCCTGCCAGCGCATCACGGCGCCGCCGCCGACCCGAACGCCGTTCATCAAAGTCGCGTCGCGAATAGACTTCACGAATGGACCTCGTCAAAAGCGTCGTGTCCCTGGCGACCGCCCCCGCGCGGGCCGGGCTCGCGGTCGCGGAGGTGAGCTTGAACGTCTCGTCCATGGCCGTTGGCGTGGCCAGGCGCGCGGTGGGCGGTGGTGCGTCCGGCGCCGGGACGAACGGCATGGCGTCCATGCTGGGGATCGACGACACGATCGTGCGCGCCAACCGTCTCGCCAGGCTGATGGACGACGACGCCCCGCTGGGGCGCGCTGTGGCGCCCGACGGTCCGCTGGACCGGTTGTTGCGCCCGGGCGGGGTGGTCGACCTGCTGACTGCGCAGGGCGGCTTGCTGGACCGGCTGACCTCCGAGGGTGGCGGCCTGCAACGCGCGTTGCAGCCCGGCGGGCTGGCTGACCAGCTGTTCGCCGAGGAAGGCCTGATCGAACGCGTGATGTCCGAAGGCGGGCTGACCGACCGGCTGCTCGCCAACGGCGGACTGGTTGACAAGCTGACCGCGAAGAACGGGCCGCTCGAACAGCTCGCCGACGTCGCCGACACCCTGGCGCGGCTGACGCCCGGGATGGAGGCGCTCGAACCCGCGATCGATACGCTCCAGGACGCCGTCGTCGCGCTGACCATGGTGGTCAATCCGCTGAGCAACCTCGCCGAGCGCATCCCGCTGCCCGGCCTGCGGCTCCCGCGCCGCTCTGTGTCGCGGGCGGTGCGCCCGAC
>NZ_JBYCLC010000248.1:0-8469 GCF_057473685.1 Mycobacterium sp. TH-M116
CACACCCGCTCCGATCGTGAATCGGTGAAGGGCCGACTGTCCGGGCGCACCCAGGAGATCAGCCGGCTGATCGGCCGGTCACTGCGGGCCTGCATCGACCTCGCCGCGTTGGGGGAGAACACCGTCGCCGTCGACTGCGACGTCCTGCAGGCCGACGGCGGGACGCGCACCGCGGCCATCACGGGCGCCTACGTCGCGCTGGCCGACGCGGTGACCTACCTCTCGGCGGCGGGCAAGCTGTCGGATCCGCGGCCGTTGTCGTGTGCCATCGCGGCCTGCAGCGTCGGGGTGGTCGACGGCCGTATCCGGGTGGACCTGCCCTACGAGGAGGATTCGCGCGCCGAGGTCGACATGAACGTCGTGGCCACCGACACCGGGACGTTGGTCGAGGTTCAGGGCACCGGTGAGGGTGCGACGTTCCCGCGGTCGACGCTGGACAAACTGCTCGACGCGGCACTGGGCGCCTGCGACACGTTGTTCGCCGCGCAGCGCGAGGCCCTGGCGCTGCCCTACCCGGGCGTGCTGCCCGAGGGCCCGCCACCGTCGAAGTCGTTCGGCAGTTGACCCGACGGCTGGTGTTCTGTGGTGGTTGTTCGCGGCGAGCGTGGTCGGTGAGCGTCGCCGTGGTCAATGCTTCGCCCTGTCTTTAGGATCGGGTTCATGGTTATTCAGCGAGTCCCACTCGAGCATGCTTTTCTCAACCAGCCGTGGTGGGCAATGGGACAGGTGACGCGCGAACATGCGGAGCCGCGCGTCAACGAAATCGCGACCCGCGCCAGGGCGGGTTTGCTGAACGTCATCTCGGCTGTCACGATCGCGTTACTGCTCTTGCGTCCGGAAACCGATCCGGTGATCGTTGTCGGTCCGCTGGTGCTTTTCGACATGCTGGTCGCGGCGGTCAGCGGATTGACCCCATTCAGCCCCACCGGCATTCTGGGCACGGCGTTGACGATGGGCATTCGCCCGGTCTGGAAGCCGACGCGGCCGAAACGGTTCGCGTGGTTGCTCGGTGCCGCCCTGGCCGCGACGTGTCTCGCCATGCGCTTGTTGGGTGCGTCTCCCGTGGCGATGGCGGCTGTTGTCGCGGTCTGTTTTGTTCTCACCTGGTCGGAGGCGACGCTGGGGTTCTGCGTGGGCTGCTACATGCACAAATTGATCTGGGGTTGCGAAGACTGCGAAGTTCCCTACGACAGGAAAATCACGGCACGACCGGTGCTGACCCACGACAGTGCGCCGCTGAACCAGGAAAGTCGCGCGTAGGCCTCACGCGGCTCAGCCGGCGCCCGCCGCGATCACCTGCTCCACCTCGAGTGCCCGGTCGGCCATCTCGGCGTGCGCCTTGTCCAAAGCGTCAGCCTGATCCTCGTCGGCCTTCATCAGCGCCTCGATGTCGAAGCCGGCCATGTCGATAACGCCCATGTCTTTGAAGGCTTTCTGCACCTTGTCGCCCCACAACCCGATGTCCTTGACGATCGGCACAATGCGGCTGAACAGGTGCGAGCGGAACTGGATCATCAGCGGCGACGTGTCGACCCACTCGGCGCACGCTTTGACGTCCAGGCCGAGCGTTTCGAAGACCTCCTCGCCGCGGAACCGGTCGCGCATCAGGTAACAGGCGTCCACGACGAACTCCTCACGCTCGTCGCGCTCGGCCTCGGTCAGCGCGGAGTAGTAATCCTTCAGCGAGATCCGGCCGAAGGCGACATGCCGGGCCTCGTCCTGCATCACGTAGGCCAGCAACTGCTTGGCCAGCGAGTCCGGCGGAGCCATGTCGCGCAGCACCCCGAAGGCAGCCAGCGCGAGCCCTTCGATGAGGACCTGCATGCCGAGGTAGGGCATGTCCCAGCGCGAGTCGCGCAGGGTGTCGTCCAGCAGCGCGGTCAGGTTCTTGTTGATCGGGTAGACCATGTCGACCTTGTCCTGCAGGAACCGCGAGAACGCCTCGACGTGCCGCGCCTCGTCCATGGTCTGGGTGGCCGCGTAGAACTTCGCGTCCAGGTCCGGGACGACCTCGACGATCTTGGCCGAGCACACCATCGCCCCCTGCTCGCCGTGCAGGAACTGCGAGAACTGCCAGGCCTGGAAATGCTGGCGCATCTCGGCGCGACGTGGTTCGTCGGCGGCGTCCCACATCGGGCTGCCGAACAGCGGATGGAACTCGTCGGGCAACCCGACCGGGTTCTGGGGATCGACGTCTTGTGCCCAGTCGATGCGTGACTGGGCATCCCATTGCTTGTCCTTCCCCTTCTGGTACAGGGAGAGGAGCCGGGCGCGCCCCTCGTCGTACTCCCACGTGAAGCGCGCGTCGCCGGCGCTGGGGACCTGCCACGAATACGGTTCGGGCACGTTTGTGTACTTGTCCCTCGTGGTCATGAGCTTCCGCCTCTCTGCCGGGTGTGACCAGTGGTCATATGACCAGTATCACATTGCATCGTGTTCCCCGTCGCCGTCAATGCCTATGAACTTGATAAGTCTCTGTTGCCCGGATCGGCGCCTCGCCGAACCGGGCTGGTGGCGGAGGTCGCGGCAGCGGCTACGGCTAACTTGTTGTCGTGGACAACGATGGTTCGGGTGGCCGGCTTCTGGTCGCCAGCCGCAACCCCAAGAAGGTGGCCGAGCTGCGCCGGGTGCTCGACGGTGCCGGGCTGTCTGGTCTGACGTTGCTGTCACTGGACGACGTCTCGCCGTTCGGCGAAGCGCCCGAAACCGGTGCGACGTTCGAGGAGAACGCCTTGGCCAAGGCGCGGGATGCGTTCGCGGCCACCGGCCTGGCGTGCGTGGCCGATGACTCCGGTCTGGAGGTGGCTGCCTTGAACGGGATGCCCGGTGTGCTGTCGGCGCGCTGGTCGGGCAGCCACGGCGAGGACGCTGCCAACACCGCACTGCTGCTGGCGCAGTTGCGCGACGTTCCCGGCGAACGACGCGGGGCGGCCTTCGTCTCCGCCTGCGCGCTGGTCTGGGCATCCGGCGAAGTGGTCGTCCGAGGCGAGTGGACGGGCCGGATCGCGCGAGAACCCAGGGGCGACGGCGGTTTCGGCTACGACCCGGTGTTCGTCCCCGACGGCCCCGGCGGCGATGACCGCACCGCGGCCCAACTCAGCCCGGCGGAGAAGGATGCGGTGTCGCATCGGGGTCGCGCGCTGGCGTTGCTGGTGCCGTCGCTGCGCAAGCTGGTTGCTCACGGCCGGGCGTGAGCATTGCCCTCGCTCGAGTGTGACGCCGGCGTCGCGTTCGGCCGCGAGTGTGACGCCAGCGTCACGTTCGGGCTCTACAGCCCGAAGCGCGCCTTGATGTCCCTGGTCTGGAAGTGCTCGACGATGATGCCCAACAGGGGGATGGTTCCCGAGAGCAGCACTCCAATGGTTTTGCCGATCGGCCACCTGACCTTGATCGCAAGGTTGAAGGCGGTCAGCACGTAGACGAAGTAGACCCAGCCGTGTACCACTTCGATCCACCGGATCTCGTGGTGGAAGACCAGATGCGACACGATCTCGTAGCACAGGGCGATCAACCACAGGCCCGTCGTCCACGCCATGATCCGGTAGCCCAGAAGCGCGTGGCGCAGCGTGTCAACGGAAACCGTGGGCCCCGGCGTCCCGGGTGTCGCGGGTGTCGTCATGCGGTCGTCCTGTTCTGCTGTGGGGTGTCTTTTCTGGCGAGTTCGGCCAGGTAGGCGTTGTACTCCGCAAGCGCGGGGTCGTCGGGCGGCGGCGGTGTCGGATGGGGTCGCTCGGGTAACAGGCCCGCAGGTACCTCGGTCGCGCCCCGATTGTCGCGCGGCTCCGGCGGCGCCTGCTCGTAGCGCACGAATTTTCGGTACGCGTAGACGCAGAACCACGCGAACATCGGCCACTGCAGCGCATATCCCAGGTTCTGGAAGGTGCCCGAGACGGATTGGAACCTGGACCATTGCCACCAGCCCAGGGCCAGGCAGCCGCACGCCGCGACGATCACCAAGGCGATCAGCGCCGGCCTGCGCCGACGCCTGCGGGAGGACTCGGTGGACACCCTTCGACGGTACCGCGCGGCGGTGTGCGGAGCGGTCCGCACCAAGGACAGCGCCCGACCCGGCACTGATACCAGCTTCTCGACTCTCCAGGGCGACGGAGGGGTCCGCACGACACGGGATACGATCGCCTGGCTGCGGGCGTGGCGAAATTGGCATACGCACCGGCTTTAGGTGCCGGCGCTCGAGAGAGCGTGAGGGTTCGAGTCCCTCCGCCCGCACTGGCTATGTAGGACCGTCGGCGCAGGTAGAGGCTCTTTTTCCGCTTGCTGCGCGGCTCCGTGAGCACCCGGTGAGCACACTTTGAGCACACTTTCGCGTGAATAGCGGGCATGCAGCGTGACCGCCACGGCGTCTAAATCGTCGTCGAAGAGGTCGGCGTAGGTGTCCAGGGTCATCTTCGCGGACGTGTGCCCGAGCATGCGTTGCAGCGCTAGCACGTTGACGCCGGCACTGACCGCCAAACTCGCGCAGGTATGCCGCAGGTCGTGTGGAGTGATCGCCTGCACCTTCGCCGCTTTGACCGCTCGCGTGAACCATCCGTTAGACGACTTCGGTCTCGGGAGATAGCCGCCGTCGCGGCCCGCGAAAACCAGGTCGCCCGGCGCCTTGTCTTTGCATTGCACGGCCAGCGCATCGAGGACGAACGCCGGCACCGGTACTGAACGTGCCTTGCGGCCCTTCGTTGGCCCCACTGCGTGCCATACACCGAGCTGTACCGCGTTCTCCGACACCGACAACCGACGCCGCAGGAACTCGATATCGCGGACTCGCAACCCGATCGCTTCGCCCCAGCGGAGGCCGCAATAGGCTAGCACCAGCACGAGTGGGCGATACTCACCGGACTCGTCCGCGAGGCCGTGCACGTCATCAGCGGACAGGTACACGCGGCGCTTGGCCGCCTTACGAGGCAAGCCCTCGATGCCCTTGACGGGATTGGCGGCCAACCGCTTGGCCTTCACCGCGGCGTCCAGGATCCCCAACAACACGCCGTGCGCGCGGAGTACCGTGGTTGCGCCAGCGCCCTTGGCGCCCATGCTGGTGACCCACGCCTCGACGCCGATCACATCGACGGCGGCCACGCTCACCGCCCCCCACGCCGGTTTCACGTGCACCCGCCACGCGCTTTCGAGCGTCCGGTAATGGCTGGGCGCGGTGGACTGCTTCTTGCGCGTCAGCCAATCGGCGGCCAGCTCGCCGACCGTGATGCGGCCCAGCGACGGCGCGATGTACTCGCCCGTCAGCTTCTTGACCTCAACACTGTTGGCGAAGGCCTCGGCGGCGCGCTTGGTTCGGAACCCGCGCTTCATCGTCGTGCCGTGGTCAGGCTTGCGGTAGCGCACCGCGTAAAGCGTTGCACCGCTGGATATTTGGTATTTCTCAATCGTTGCCATCGGCCAACGCTTCCTCGAGTTCGGCCTGCATTCTGCGGGTCATCTGAGAGCGGTGCTGCTGCTTGGCATTCGGCCCAACGCGGCGGTCACGTTCCTCACTGAACGTGCCACCCCAGAGCGTCAGCGTCAGGTCGGCAAGGCGCGCCGGGGCGATGCCGAGCCGCTTAGCCAATCGCTGCTCAGTCAATCCCTGGCGGACAATCACGCCAGCCAGCGCATCGACCGCAGCATTGATGGTCGCGAATGCATCCTGACTCATCCCAACCGTGTCCCACGCATATCCCTCGCAGACCCGTCGGAGAACCCCGGGCCGCACCATGAGCTTGTCCGTGACGTTGACGTATGTATCCGTCTCCGACTCCAGAAGGTCGGAAAGGCCGCGGTAGGACCAGTCGATCTGCTCACCGGGCCGCAAGTGGTCATCGGCCACCATCTGCAGGGCAAGGGTCACTGCCAGCACCGTGGGGAACGACGGCGCGACCTCGCCGGACTCGAAGCGCCGCACTTTGCCTGCGTCCCAACGTAGCCCAACGTCGCGGGCGCATCGCGCCAGCTCGTCCTGGGTGGCGCCGACGCGCTCGCGCATGCGCTTGCAGTTCTCGCCAATGAGGACGGCCAGCGGCCGGGATGAACTCACGTGATGAAGCGTAGACCAAAAGTGGGCGCCTTGACAACTGAACTCCATGGCTGTAATTCTCTAAGCATCACGGCAGCCAAATATGGACTACTTGAAAGGACGTGATGCTATGACCACCGCAACAGACCTTGGCATCGCTCTGCCCGCGCAGGTGGCAGAAGTGCTCGACACGAGCCCCGCGGGCCTCGCGCAGATGCGGTACCGCGGCACTGGACCCAAGTTCATCAAGCGCGGCAGGCGGGTGCTCTACCGCTGGGCCGACGTGAACGCCTACCTCGACGCGAACACCTGCCAGCGCACCGACGACCCGCACGGCACCCGCGTCTAAAATGAGCCCCCCAGGCCTGGCGCCCCCCCTGACATCCGGCGGCACCACGAGCGCCGAGACGCTGACAAGGCATGCCCATAGACTGCTGGCCAACTGCGGCATGCAGATGTCGCCCTCGAAAGTTAGCCGCCTGGTGCGCACATTCAAGCAGCGCGTCGAAGGCAATGGGTTTCCGTTCGAGGCGTTCCTGGTCAACAGCGTGCAGCTCACCGCCGAGGTGCGTAGGCGCGCACTGGCCGACCCTGACATTGCCCGTTTTATCGCCTATGCCGACCCGACTGGCGAGACCGCCGTCGGCAATGTCATGCGTAGACGCCGCCGCGGAGGTGGCGGCTCGTGAACCGAAGAAGCCCGGGCACCAACACCCGGGCCACCTCGACGACCCCAATCGCTGAAACCAGTTTACCGCCTGCGGCGACACATCGCTGTCAACACTGCCGACGGCCGATCTGGGCCGTCAGCAGTGTTCGTCGCGAAGCGGGCCCATTGTGCTGGCGCCGGATCCACAACGGGGCGGTTGCAGCATGAGCAGCGGATTCGCCTCCCAGCAAGTGTCGTTCTGGTCGACCTACGAGTTCATGCAAGCTGCCCTCGCCCAGGCGAACGCCGGCCCGCTCCCGTGGGCCGGCACCCCGGAATGGTGTGAATTGGCTGACGGCGATCCGCGAAAGCTGCTGGCGCTGGCCAGCTTCGGCGTTCACCACGCGTTGAGGGTTGAGACGGCGCAACAGGCTCACGCCGAAGCCAGTCGCGCAGTTTCGGCCGCGGCGGACTGGTCGCAGATCAGCCGGGAAGTGCACCAGCGCAACAGCTTCCGTGCCGCGCATCCGTGGGCGAAGCGGGTGGTGTCGTGACCTACCTTGAGACGGGGGTCGATTGGAATGACATCCCGGCGCCGGATCCGCCGGACGAAACGTCTCAGCGCAACGGCCACCATATCGGCGAGGAAGGGCCGACAACATGGGATCCCGTCGACCTTGGGCCGTATCTGCGCGGCGAAGTAAAACGTCCGCAACCCTCGATCGGCTTCGCCCGCTCCGATGGCCAGAAAATGCTCTACCCCGGCCGCGAACACGCCGTCCTCGGCGAAACCGAGAGCGGCAAAACCTGGTTCTCGGCCGCCTGCGTCGCCGTCGAGCTGCGGCTTGGTCACACCGTCGTCTACATCCACTACGAGGAATCGGACCCGGCCAGCACGATCGAACGGCTGCGACTCCTCGGCGTTGACGACGCCACCATCGGCTCCGGGCTGCGCTTTTATGGCCCGAGTCGCCCGGTGCGCGCCGAGTGGCTGCAGCAGATGTTGGACCCGGCGCCGTCCCTGGTCGTCCACGACGGCGTGAACGAAGCGATGGCGTTGCACGGCGCCGAGATAAAGGATGTCGGCGGGGCGGCGGAATTCAAGCGTCGACTTGTCAAGCCATTCCTGGCCGTCGGTGCGGCCAGCTTGGCGTGCGATCACTTGCCGATGGGTGCCGACGGCAGCCGCCGCGACGCCTACGGCTCGGTGCACAAGGGCAACGCACTCGACGGTGCGCGGATCATGCTTGAAAACGTCGAGCCCTTCGGCCGCGGGATGCGCGGCAGATCCCACGTGTTCATCACCAAGGACAGGCCGGGCCACATACGCGCGTGCGGCAAGCCGACCAGGACGCCCGGCAAAACGTTCATGGGCACGCTGGTCGTGGACGACACCGGAGTGCCGGACTTCATTGCGTTCTTCGCACCCCGGGACGAGGAACGCACGCCCGAGAGCGATCGGGCCGCCGAGCTGGCCGACCTCGTTCATGCCGTCATCGCCGCTCGGCCAGATCAGGCCGTCACTTCTATGCGGCTGTTATTCGCGGAGATGCGCCAGGCGGGCCATCAGGTCCGTGACGACGATGTGCGAGATGCCGTCGATGACCTCGTGGTG
Organism: Mycobacterium sp. TH-M116; assembly: GCF_057473685.1. Taxonomy (NCBI): domain Bacteria; kingdom Bacillati; phylum Actinomycetota; class Actinomycetes; order Mycobacteriales; family Mycobacteriaceae; genus Mycobacterium; species Mycobacterium sp. TH-M116. The sequence goes on from NZ_JBYCLC010000248.1 coordinate 8,281, forward strand.
AATGGGCGTCTGATCGACGTAACCGGGAAGCGCGGCGCCAAGGGATTTCGGGTGGTTTCCAAGGAGCCGACATGACTGCGTCCCACTGCGTCCCACTGCGTCCGGACGCGGTGGCGTTCCAACGGACTGCGACTGCGTCCCACTGCGTCCCACCCCCCGTAGGGGGGACGCGGGACGCGGTCGCGGGAC
>NZ_JBYCLC010000249.1:0-6916 GCF_057473685.1 Mycobacterium sp. TH-M116
GCAGCGCGAGCTGGCCGGGACGTTGTCCGCGGCGCTGACGGCGGGCGCGCACTCCGCGACGGCGGGCCCTGCGGCGGCGCTGGAGGCGGCCCGCGCCGTGCTGGCCGCGGTGCCCGCGATCGAGGTCGACTACCTGGAGCTGCGGGCAGCCGACCTCGGCCCGCTTGGCGACGGCGGGCCCGGTCGGCTGCTGGTCGCCGCGAGGCTGGGCGGCACCAGGCTGCTGGACAACGTCTCTGTCGAACTGGGAGCTTCCGCCGGCACCGACGGGCCGGACCGACACGTTCAACCACTGTGGAGGAATTGATGTTACGGACGATGCTGAAATCGAAGATTCACCGTGCCACGGTCACGCAGGCCGACCTGCACTATGTCGGCTCGGTGACGATCGACGCCGATCTGATGGACGCCGCAGACCTGCTCGAGGGCGAACAGGTGACCATCGTCGACATCGACAACGGTGCCCGCCTGGTGACCTACGCGATCACCGGGGAACGCGGCAGCGGAGTGATCGGAATCAACGGCGCCGCCGCGCATCTCGTGCACCCGGGCGACCTGGTGATCCTGATCGCCTACGGGACCATGGAAGCGGCGGAGGCCCGTGTCCACCGGCCCCGGATCGTGTTCGTGGACGCCCGCAACAAGCCGATCGACCTGGGCAGCGACCCGGCCTTCGTGCCCGACCTGGAAATGTCGGTGGCGGGCGAGCTGCTGAATCCGCGGATGGGTGTGCGGTAACCGTGCTGCTGGCCATCGATGTCCGCAACACCCACACCGTCGTGGGGCTGCTATCCGGCGCGAAAGAACACGCCAAGGTGGTGCAGCACTGGCGGATCCGCACCGAATCGGAGGTCACCGCCGACGAATTGGCGTTGACCATCGACGGCCTCATCGGCGACGACTCCGAACGGCTGACCGGCGCCGTCGCCCTCTCCACCGTCCCGTCCGTGCTGCACGAGGTGCGAGTCATGATGGATCAATACTGGCCGTCGGTGCCCCACGTGCTCATCGAGCCCGGGGTGCGCACCGGCATCCCGCTGCTGGTGGACAACCCCAAAGAAGTGGGCGCAGACCGGATCGTCAACTGCCTGGCGGCATTTCAGAAGTACGCGGGTGCGGCCATCGTCGTCGACTTCGGTTCCTCGATCTGCGTGGACGTGGTGTCGGCCAAAGGCGAGTTCCTCGGCGGCGCCATCGCACCCGGAGTGCAGGTTTCCTCCGACGCCGCCGCGGCGCGCTCTGCCGCGTTGCGCCGCGTCGAATTGTCCCGGCCCCGTTCGGTGATCGGCAAGAACACCGTCGAATGCATGCAGTCGGGTGCGGTGTTCGGGTTCGCCGGCCTGGTCGACGGTTTGATCGCCCGCATCCGTGACGACGTGAAAGGTTTCGGCGGCGACCCGGGCGATCAGTTCACCATCGTGGCCACCGGCCACACCGCACCGCTACTGCTCCCCGAACTGCAAACCGCCGCTACCTACGACCGGCACCTGACCCTGCACGGCCTGCGATTGGTCTTCGAACGCAACCGGGAGACCCAGCGCGGCCGGCTGAAAACGGCACGCTGAGGGCCCGGCGTGCGCGCCGAGCCTGCATGCAGCGAGTCGTCCGGTGTCATTTCGCGCCGTGGGTGCAGTCTCGGCGTGGTCAGCGCAGGCTCGATGCCCGCAACCGGTGGTCTCTGGAAGTCAATTAAGCTGGCACGTCGTGAGCGGCGCCGACCCAGACCTTCCCGAGCAGTTCCGGATCCGCCGGGACAAGCGTGCCCGCCTGTTGGCCCAGGGCCGTGAGCCTTACCCGGTCGACATCACGCGCACCCACACCCTGGCCGAGGTCCGCGACGCCCACCCCGACCTGCCGGTCGACACCGCGACCGACGATGTCGTCGGCGTCGCGGGGCGGGTGATCTTCGCCCGAAACTCCGGAAAGCTGTGCTTTGCGACCCTGCAGGACGGTGACGGCACCACCCTGCAGGTGATGATCAGCCTCGACGGGGTGGGCCGCGAGTCGCTCGACGCGTGGAAGGCCGACGTCGACCTCGGCGACATCGTGTACGTGCACGGCACCGTGATCAGCTCCCGCCGAGGCGAATTGTCGATCCGCGCCGATCGCTGGCAGATGGCGTCCAAGTCGCTGCGGCCGCTGCCCGTCGCGCACAAGGAGATGAACGAAGAGTCGCGGGTGCGGCAGCGCTACGTCGACCTCATCGTCCGTCCGCAGGCGCGATCGGTCGCCCGCCGGCGAATCGCCGTGGTCCGGGCGATACGCGGCGCGCTCGAGCGGCGCGGCTTTCTCGAGGTCGAAACCCCGATGTTGCAGACGCTGGCAGGCGGTGCGGCGGCCCGGCCGTTCGTCACCCATTCCAATGCTCTCGACATCGATCTCTACCTGCGGATCGCACCGGAACTCTTCCTCAAGCGCTGCGTGGTCGGCGGTTTCGACAAGGTCTTCGAACTTAATCGGGTGTTCCGAAACGAAGGATCCGATTCCACGCATTCTCCGGAATTCTCGATGCTGGAGACCTACCAGGCTTATGGAACGTACGACGATTCGGCAGCGGTTACCCGCGAGCTTATTCAAGAGGTGGCCGACGAGGCGATCGGCACCAGACAACTCCCGCTGCCCGACGGCAGTGTGTACGACATCGACGGAGAATGGGCGTCGATCCGAATGTACCCTTCGCTGTCGACGGCGCTCGGTGAGGAGATCACCCCGGAAACTACGGTCGAACGGCTCACCGCGATCGCGGACCGGCTCGGGGTCGAGATTCCGGAAAACCGTGGATTCGGACACGGTAAGCTCGTCGAGGAACTGTGGGAACACCAGGTGGGCGGCACTCTGACCGCGCCCACTTTCGTCAAAGACTTTCCAGTCGAGACAACACCTTTGACGCGCCAGCATCGCAGTATCGCGGGTGTCACCGAGAAGTGGGACCTGTACGTGCGGGGAGTGGAGTTGGCCACAGGCTACTCCGAATTGAACGATCCGGTGGTGCAGCGCGAGCGATTTGCGGCACAAGCCCGCGCGGCGGCCGCCGGTGACGACGAGGCCATGCTGCTCGACGAAGATTTTCTCGCCGCGCTGGAGTACGCGATGCCGCCGTGCACCGGAACCGGAATGGGGATCGATCGGTTGTTGATGTCTTTGACGGGGCTCACAATTAGGGAGACGGTTTTGTTCCCGATTGTTCGGCCGCACTCGAGCTGAAAGTTCTGCTGTACGGCCCGCGTCGCGATTGAGTATGCTGCGTTATTATGACAGATTAGTGGGCGGGGAGGTCCTTACCAATCCGCTCGGCAACTGTTCAGGACGGAACGCGAGGGTAAGCAAATGGCAAAAAAAGTGACCGTCACCTTGGTCGACGATTTCGACGGTGCGGGCGCAGCCGACGAAACGGTCGAATTCGGGCTTGACGGGGTGACCTATGAGATCGATCTTTCGGCCAAGAATGCCGCGAAACTGCGCGGCGACCTGAAGCAGTGGGTCGCTGCCGGGCGCCGCGTCGGCGGCCGGCGCCGCGGGCGTCCCGGCTCGGTTCGCGGCCGCGGCACCATCGACCGCGAACAGAGCGCGGCAATCCGCGAATGGGCCCGTCGCAACGGTCACAACGTCTCGACGCGCGGCCGTATCCCGGCCGACGTCATCGACGCTTTCCACGCGGCGACCTGACCTGCCGCGTGACGACGCCCGGGCCGCGTTGCCCGGGCGTCGGGCGTTTGACACGTTCGCTGGCGGCGAAATGGTCGGGAGCGGCCGCAGGAAACGAATCGGGCGTGCGTCTCGTTTCCCTAGTTGCGACCGCCGTGCCCGAGTCGTCACGGAACCGCAAGGTTAGGAACCCCGGCGGGCCGACCATTACAGTGGACGGCAGGTACGCGATGCCGACCGCACTGGATCGCCGGTGAGGTTGTACCGATGGTGAGGAAGAGCAGGTAGCCGCCAATGTTTGAGAGATTTACCGACCGTGCCCGCAGGGTCGTCGTCCTGGCGCAAGAAGAGGCCCGGATGCTCAACCACAACTACATTGGCACCGAGCACATCCTGCTGGGTTTGATTCACGAGGGTGAAGGCGTCGCGGCGAAGTCGCTCGAGTCGTTGGGCATCTCGCTCGAGGGCGTCCGCAGCCAGGTCGAGGAGATCATCGGCCAGGGCCAGCAGGCCCCGTCGGGACACATCCCGTTCACGCCGCGCGCCAAGAAGGTCCTGGAGCTGAGCCTGCGCGAGGCGCTGCAGCTGGGCCACAACTACATCGGCACCGAGCACATCCTGCTGGGCCTCATCCGAGAGGGCGAGGGAGTGGCAGCCCAGGTGCTGGTGAAGCTCGGCGCCGAGCTCACCCGGGTTCGCCAGCAGGTGATACAGCTGCTCAGCGGCTACCAGGGAAAGGAAGCCGCGGAGGCCGGGACCGGTGGCCGCGGCGGGGAGTCCGGCTCGCCTTCGACGTCGCTGGTGCTCGACCAGTTCGGGCGCAACCTGACGGCCGCCGCGATGGAGGGCAAGCTGGACCCCGTCATCGGCCGCGAAAAGGAAATCGAGCGGGTGATGCAGGTGCTGAGCCGGCGCACCAAGAACAACCCGGTGCTGATCGGCGAGCCCGGCGTCGGCAAGACCGCCGTCGTCGAGGGCCTTGCGCAGGCCATCGTGCACGGCCAGGTTCCCGAGACGCTGAAGGACAAGCAGCTCTACACCCTCGACCTGGGCTCGCTGGTCGCCGGCTCGCGTTATCGCGGTGACTTCGAGGAACGCCTGAAGAAGGTGCTCAAGGAGATCAACACCCGCGGCGACATCATCTTGTTCATCGACGAGCTGCACACGCTCGTCGGGGCGGGCGCCGCCGAGGGCGCGATAGACGCCGCGTCGATCCTCAAGCCCAAACTGGCCCGCGGCGAGTTGCAGACGATCGGTGCCACCACGCTCGACGAGTACCGCAAGTACATCGAGAAGGACGCCGCGCTCGAGCGCCGCTTCCAGCCGGTGCAGGTGGGCGAGCCGACGGTCGAACACACCATCGAGATCCTCAAGGGTCTGCGCGACCGCTACGAGGCGCACCACCGGGTGTCGATCACCGATTCGGCGGTGGTAGCCGCCGCCACCCTGGCCGACCGCTACATCAACGACCGGTTCCTGCCCGACAAGGCGATCGACCTGATCGACGAAGCGGGCGCCCGGATGCGGATCCGCCGGATGACCGCCCCGCCGGACCTGCGCGAGTTCGACGAGAAGATCGCCGATGCGCGCCGGGAGAAGGAGTCCGCGATCGACGCCCAGGACTTCGAGAAGGCCGCTAGCCTGCGCGATCGGGAGAAGCAGCTGGTGACTCAGCGGGCCGAGCGCGAAAAGCAATGGCGCTCCGGTGATCTTGACGTGGTCGCCGAGGTGGACGACGAGCAGATCGCCGAGGTGCTGGGCAACTGGACGGGCATCCCGGTGTTCAAGCTCACCGAGGCCGAGACGACACGACTGCTGCGCATGGAAGACGAGCTGCACAAGCGGATCATCGGCCAGGAGGACGCCGTCAAGGCCGTCTCCAAGGCGATCAGGCGCACCCGCGCCGGGTTGAAAGACCCCAAGCGCCCGTCGGGTTCGTTCATCTTCGCCGGCCCCTCCGGGGTCGGCAAGACCGAGTTGTCCAAGGCGCTGGCCAACTTCCTGTTCGGTGACGACGACGCGCTCATCCAGATCGACATGGGCGAGTTCCACGACCGGTTCACTGCGTCGCGGCTGTTCGGCGCCCCGCCGGGGTACGTCGGCTACGAGGAGGGCGGCCAGCTCACCGAGAAGGTGCGGCGCAAGCCGTTCTCGGTGGTGCTGTTCGACGAGATCGAGAAGGCTCACCAGGAGATCTACAACAGCCTGTTGCAGGTCCTCGAGGACGGCCGGCTCACCGACGGGCAGGGCCGTACGGTCGACTTCAAGAACACCGTCCTGATCTTCACGTCGAACCTCGGCACGTCGGACATTTCCAAGGCAGTCGGCCTCGGGTTCACCCAGGGCGGCGGCGCCAACGACTACGAGCGGATGAAGCAGAAGGTCAACGACGAGCTCAAGAAGCACTTCCGGCCGGAGTTCCTCAACCGCATCGACGACATCATCGTCTTCCACCAGTTGACCCGCGACGAGATCATCACGATGGTCGACCTGATGATCGGCCGGGTCGCGGGCCAGCTCAAGGTCAAGGACATGGCCCTTGAGCTGACCGACGCGGCGAAGTCGCTGCTGGCCAAGCGTGGCTTCGATCCGGTGCTGGGCGCGCGCCCGTTGCGGCGCACCATCCAGCGCGAGATCGAGGACCAGCTCTCCGAGAAGATCCTCTTCGACGAGGTCGGTCCCGGTCAGGTCGTCACCGTCGACGTGGACAACTGGGACGGCGAGGGCGCCGGTGAGGACGCGGTGTTCACGTTCACCGGTACCCGCAAGCCGCCGCCTGAGCCGGATCTGGCGAAGGCCGGAGCCCACACCGCCGGCACGACGGGGCCCGACACGCAGTAGCGATCGCAGCAAACGGGCGGCCTGGCGATCGCGACCGCGGCGGAGCCGGGCGAAGCGGGTCGCCGCCATCGGACTACTCTGTGACGGGAGTGACCGCCCGTTTTCCCGCGACCAGGGGGTGGGCCTGTGCTCATCGTCACTACGAACGACATCCCGGGCTGGGAGATTGAGCGGGTGTGCGGCGAGGTGTGCGGGCTGACCGTGGGGTCGCGAAACGCGATCGTGCCACCCGGTGCCGGCATCAGGTCCATTTTCGGCGGTGAGTTGGCGGGCTTGACGAAGAACCTCGCCGACAGCCGCAACCAGGCGACGGACCGTCTCATGGCCGAGGCGCACAACCGCGGAGCCAACGCGATCGTCGGGATGCGGTTCGACACCACCGAGATCGGCGACGGGCTGACCGAGATCTGCGCCTACGGCACGGCAGTGC
>NZ_JBYCLC010000250.1:0-10011 GCF_057473685.1 Mycobacterium sp. TH-M116
ACACCACCAACCCCCCACCAACACCCACTGGCACCCCGAAAAACTCCTCCACCACAAAAACAACGACAACGACAACGACAACGAAGACGACGACGCGGCATAGCGGCCCTTGTGACCCATTGATTACCGTGATGCCGATGAACGGACAGCGCACGTTGCTGCTGCTGCGGCACGCGAAATCCGACTACCCCGCCGGGGTGGCCGACCACGACCGGCCCCTGGCCACCCGCGGCATCCGCGAAGCGGCGCTGGCCGGTGACTGGCTGCGCGCCAACGCGCCAACCGTCGATTCGGTGTTGTGCTCGACGGCGACCCGTGCACGGCAGACCCTGGCGCGCACGGGTATCGACGCCCCGACGCGTTACGCCGAGCAACTCTACGGCGCCGCCCCAGGCGCCGTCATCGAGGAGATCAACACGGTGGACGACGAGGTGAAGACCCTGCTCGTCGTCGGGCACGAACCGACGATGTCCAACCTGGCACTGGTGCTGGCCGGCGCCGACGACACCGACGTCGCCGTCGCCGAGCGCATCGCGGCGAAGTTCCCGACGTCGGCGATCGCCGTGTTCGCCGTGCCGTGTGGATGGGAGGACCTGGAGCCGGGCGGAGCCACGCTGGTCGGTTTCGAGGTTCCGCGCTGAGCCCGATAGCACGGCTCCTCCTCGGCCCGCAGCGCGGGCCGCATCGTCGCGGCGCTGAGCCCGATAGCACGGCTCCTCCTCGGCCCGCAGCGCGGGCCGCATCGTCGCCGCGCTAGGAGTTGGTGGCCAGCGTCAGCTCCATGAGCTTGATGGCCTGTCCGCACGCGTCGATGCCCGGCGCCTGGGGATTGATCCACCAGCCGACCACCCCGGCCGCGTCGCTGGCGACCCCGCACGCGCCGTTGGGGTCGTCCGGGCGCATCACGATCGAATCGATCCCCGCGATGTTGCGGCTCTCGACCTTGTACTTCAGGAAGTCGGCGACCTTGCGCTCGTTGCTCAGGCTGCCCTGCTCGAACCAGAACCGGGTGATGTCGATCAGGCCGGCCGGGTTGGCCGCCTGCCACCGGCAGATCGCGCCGACGAACGTGCTCTGGATGTCGAGCGGATCGGCACCGACCGTCTTGGCCAGGATGTCGGTGGTCAGCACCTCACATTCCTTGAGCAGGTTCGGGTACTGCTGCTGGGAATTGTTGTTGCGCGGCACGCTGCCCGAGCCGGCCTTCACGGCGTTCCCACCGACCGACTTCGAACAACCGGTCAGCACCAACCCGCCCAACACCAACAGCGCGGCGACCACGAGCGTCACGCCGGGACGCACACCTCTTCTGGTCATCATTTGGAATTCGCAATCGACTGACGGGTGAGCTCGCGGGCGATGTCGCAGGGCGGCGGGAACGGCTTCTGGCTGAAGCTGATCGACCATTCGATGAAGTCGTCCTGGAACTGGATACCGACCTCGCACAACGAATCGCCGAGGTTGGGTTCGTTGCCGACGGCGATGAAGCCGCCGTGGCCGTCGATGTTGATGTCGTCGACGCTGGCGCGCGAAAGTTCCTCGGTCTTGCGTTCCCGGCCGATGGGGCTGCCACGATACCAGGAGAAGGAAAAGTGCGGGCCGAGGATTCCGCCGCCGGCCAGCCACTGGCACCCCACCGAGTTGCGTGCGGTGTTGACCAATCCGGTCATCTTCGTCAGGTCCGCCATCGTCTGATCGCTGATGCCACCGCACTGCGGGAACATCGGGCCGTGGTGGCCATCGGCGCTTCCCGGCGCCGAGGGCGCCGTCGCACCCGGTTTGTTGCCGCCTGAACTTGAGCACGCCGAAACCGCGAGGATCAGGACAGTCAAGGCCGCCGCGGTGATGGCCAGGGTCGCACGCTTACGCCGCACCGCTACTCCGCATTTCCTCGGCCTGCTGCTCGTCCACACGATGCTCCACACGATGCACTGTAGCGGCAGCCCCGCGAGCCAACCACCGGCGCGCCAGCTGAGCAGGCATTTCCATTCTCCCGATCGTGCCCGTGCTTAGCCGCGCGGCGCGACGCGTATGCGAGAGTTACCCCATGCTCCTGGCACTGCTGCGCCAGTACATCCGGCCCTACCGCCGGCTGGTCGCGGTGCTGATGACGCTGCAGATCGCCACCACGCTGGCGTCGCTGTACCTGCCGACGGTCAATGCCGCGATCATCGACGACGGCGTGTCCAAGGGCGATACCGCGACCATCATCAGACTCGGCCTGGTGATGCTTTCCGTCACCGGTTTGCAGGTGCTGTGCGCGGTCGGGGCGACCTACGTCGGGTCCCGCACCGGAATGGGATTCGGGCGCGACCTGCGCGAGGCGGTGTTCGACCACGTCACGACCTTCTCCGAGCGCGAAACCGCGCGTTTAGGCGCGCCGACGCTGCTGACCCGCAGCACCAACGACGTCCGGCAGATCCAGTACCTGGTGCAGATCTCGGGCACCGTGCTTGTCACCGCTCCGATCATGTGCGTCGGCGGGATCGCCATGGCGATCGACCAGGAGGCCGCGCTGACGTGGTTGCTGCTGATCAGCGTCCCGGTCATGGCGATCGCCAACTACTGGATCATGTCGCACATGCTGCCGCTGCTGCGCGGGATGCAGCGCCTGATCGACGGCATCAACCGGGTGATGCGCGACCAGCTCTCCGGTGTGCGAGTGGTGCGCGCGTTCGCCCGCGAGGGCTTCGAGCGCGCACGGTTCGCCCGCGCCAATGCCGCGCTGTCGAACACCGCGCTGAGCGTGGGTAATTGGCAGGCGCTGATGCTGCCGGTGACCACGCTGACCATCAACTCCTCCAGCGTCGCGCTCATCTGGTTCGGCGGCCTGCGCATCGACCGGGGCCAGATGCAGGTGGGCGCGCTGACGGCGTTCCTGGCCTACTTCACCCAGATCCTGATGGCGGTGCTGATGGCGACCATGACGCTGGTGGTGCTGCCGCGGGCGTCGGTGTGCGCCGAACGCATCACCGAGGTGCTGTCCACGCGCCCCGCCGTTACCAACCCGCCCAGCCCGAAGTTCCCCCCGGCGGGCATCACCGGCGTCGTGCGGGTGGCGGGCGTGACGTTCACCTACCCGGGCGCCGAACGTCCTGTGTTGCAGGACTTCTCGCTGACGGCGACACCTGGCACCACCACCGCGATCGTCGGCAGCACCGGATCGGGCAAATCGACGCTGGTGTCGCTGATCTGCCGCCTCTACGACGTGACCGACGGCGCCGTCCTCATCGACGACGTCGACGTCCGCGACTACAACACCGAGCGGCTGTGGTCGGCGATCGGACTGGTCCCCCAACGCGGCTACCTGTTCACCGGGACGGTTGCCGACAACCTGCGCTACGGCAGCGCCGGGGCGACCGAGGCCCAAATGTGGGACGCGCTGGAGGTGGCCGCCGCCGACGGATTCGTGCGAGCACATTCCGACGGGCTGGGCATGCGGGTCGCGCAGGGGGGAATCAATCTCTCGGGCGGACAACGGCAGCGGCTGGCCATCGCCCGAGCCGTCATCCGCCGGCCCACCGTGTACCTGTTCGACGACGCATTCGCCGCGCTCGACGTGCACACGGACGCGCGGGTACGCGCCTCGCTGCGGGACACCGCTGGCGCAGCCACCATCATCGTTGTCACACAGCGTATTTCGACCGCAGCCCAGGCCGACCAGGTGATCGTCGTCGACGACGGGCGACTCGTCGGTGCGGGCAACCACGATTCGCTGCTGGCCGGTTGTGCGACCTATGCGGAGTTCGCCGACTCCCAGTCGGTGACCGCCCTGCAATCCGGTCAGGTGGGGGGCGCGCCGTGACGGCGCCAGTCAGCCGGGCTCCCGTCCCCGCGGCGCGGTCCCCCCACTTCTGGGGTTCGGCCGCCCGGCTGGTCAAACGGCTTGGACCGCAACGAGGCCTGGCCGCCGCGGTGATCGTGTTGGGCGTCACCGGCACGGCGATCGGGGTGATCGTCCCGCGGATCCTCGGGCACGCGACCGATCTGCTGTTCAACGGGATGCTCGGGCGGCGACTGCCCGCGGGCATCACGAAAGCGCAGGCCGTCGCCGCAGCTAGGGCCCGCGGCGACAACACCTTCGCCGATCTACTTTCGGGGGCGAATGTGGTGCCAGGCCGGGGCGTGGACTTCGACGCGGTCGGGCGAACCCTGACGGTAGCCCTGGCTTTTTATCTGGTTTCGGCACTGCTGATCTGGGCGCAGGCCCGGCTGCTCAACACCACCCTGCAGCGCACCCTGGTGGCGCTGCGCGCCGATGCCGCGGACAAGGTACACCGGCTGCCGCTGGCCTACTTCGACGGCCGCCAGCGCGGCGAGTTGCTGAGCCGGGTCACCAACGACATCGACAATCTCCAGTCGTCGCTGGCGATGACACTCAGCCAGTTGTTGACGTCCGCGCTGACCGTGGTGACCGTGCTGGCGATGATGGTGTCGATCTCGCTGACGCTGGCGGTGATCACAGTGCTGACGGTGCCGCTGTCGCTGTTGGCGACGGCTGCGATCGCGCGGCGCTCCCAGCGCCTGTTCGCGGCCCAGTGGGCCAGCACGGGTCTCCTCAATGCCCACATCGAGGAGACCTACAGCGGCTTCACGGTGGTCCAGACCTTCGGCCACCGGGCCGCGGCACGCGAGCAGTTCCGCCGGCTCAATGACGAGCTGTACCACGCCGGCGTCGGCGCCCAGTTCAACTCGGGTCTGGTCGCGCCGGCGACGACGTTCGTCGGCAACCTCGGCTACGTCGCTGTCGCCGTCGTGGGCGGTCTGCAGGTGGCCACCGGGCAGATCACCCTCGGCAACATCCAGGCCTTCATTCAATATGTCCGGCAGTTCAATTCGCCGCTGAGCCAGGTGGCCGGAATGTACAACACCCTGCAGTCCGGTGTCGCCAGCGCCGAGCGGGTTTTCGAACTGCTGGACGAGGCCGAGGAAGCTGCGGACCCCCGGCCCGTGTCGCGGCGCAACGGCCAGGGCGCGCGGCCCGGTGGTCGCGTGGAGTTCGAGCACGTGAGTTTTTCCTACCGGCAGGGCATCCCGGTGATCGAGGACCTCTCGCTGGTGGCCGAACCGGGCAGCACGGTGGCCATCGTCGGGCCCACCGGCGCCGGCAAGACCACCCTGGTGAATCTGCTGATGCGTTTCTATGATGCTGATTCCGGCCGGATCCTGCTCGACGGGGTCGACATCACCACGATGAGCCGGCAATCGCTGCGGTCGCGGATCGGGATGGTACTGCAGGACACCTGGCTCTTCGACGGGACGATCGCGGAGAACATCGCCTACGGGCGGCCGGAGGCGAGCCGCGACGACGTGGTCCAAGCCGCCAGGGCCGCCTACGTCGACGGGTTCGTGCAGACGCTGCCCGCCGGCTACCAAACCCGGGTCAGCGGCGACGGCGGCAACATCAGTTCCGGCGAAAAGCAACTCATCACGATCGCGCGGGCATTCCTGGCCCGTCCTCAACTGTTGATCCTGGACGAGGCGACGAGCTCGGTCGACACCCGGACCGAAACACTCGTCCAGCGGGCCCTACGTCAGCTTCGCCAGGACAAGACGAGTTTCATCATCGCGCATCGCCTTTCGACGATCCGCGATGCGGACCGGATCGTGGTGGTCGAGTCCGGCCGCATCGTCGAGCAGGGCAAGCACGCCGAACTGTTGGCACAACAGGGGGCCTACTACGCGATGACGCGGGCCTGACCCGGCCGCCTCCGGGGATGACGGCGGCCGGGTGGATCTCGTCAGCGCGGGCCGGGCTCACGGCTGCAGGCCCGGCCCCTGCGCGCGCAGGTCGTCGACCGCCGTCATCGCGTCGCGCAGCTTGGCCAGCCACTCCTCGGTGTGCTCACCCACCAGCCGGACCGTCCAGGCGAGCGCGTCGGCGCGCGACCGGGCGACCCCGGCGTCGACCAGCGTGTCGAGCACCCGGCGTTCGGGCTGCTTCAGGCGCGTCATCACCGGAACGGCGATGTGCGTGAACAGGATTCGCTCGGTGCCGGTTTTGGAGCCGACCTCGACACCCCAGGAGACCTTGCGGCCGTAGCGGTCCTGCGCCTCCTCGGCGATGCGCATCCGCTCCGAACGGGTTTCCTCCCGGAACCGCGACGCCCGGCCGGCCGCGCGGGCCTCGCTGTCTGCGTCGCCCTCGGATTCCGGCAACTTCCCGACGACCGTGATCTCCTCGCGGTCGACGATGACCGTCGGGTCGCCGTCGAACCACCCTTCGGGCATACGCCCGGCGAACCATTCGCCGGCGTCGCCCGCATCCGGCTGCCCGGCCTGCTGCCAGCCGCCCGCGCGACCGTGCCGGTGGTGTGTGTGATGGGGTTTCATGATTACATAATTACATCGTTACACACTGAATGGAAGGGTGTTCGCCGTCGGCGGAACCGGGGACGCCCCCGGCGCCTCAGAGCTGGGAAAATCGTTGATCTGGGCGCCGGGACGGCGTATTTTCGGAAGGGAAGCAGGCCCGGAAGCGACCGAAATCAAAGAGCCGGACGATGGGGTACACAGCCGGCCGCGTAGCACCCGCGCATGACGGAGTTGCACGCCCCTAGCGTCGCGCCGGGCCTGCCCATGCGGGATGGCTCAGCCGGTCCCCCGGCGAATCCGGAAGAGTTTCACGTCGCTTTTGACGCCCTTGAGCCGGCGCGCGCCCGTCGATGCCCGGCTCGTCGATGCCCTCACCCACGTCCGGCCACCCGCCTGCCGGCGCGCCAGACGGCCTCGACGTCACGCAGCGCGGTGAGGTCCTGCTTTACGCGGGCGGGAACGGCGAGCAGGTCGGCGTCGTAACCGGCGGCGATACGGCCTTTGCGGCGCCCCAGCCCGCAACTGTCGGCGGCGGCGGAGGTGGCTCCGGTCAGTGCCTCCGTGGTGGTGAAGCCGTGCCGGACCAGCTCCGCCAGTTCGTCGGGTAGCACGTCATGGGCTTTGGCGGGCTCGATACCGGCGTCGGTCGAGAAGGCGACGCGGGCGCCGGCGTCGATGAGCCGGCGGATGTTCCGCCACACGCCCTCCATCAGCGCCTTGATGTCGTCCGGCATCTCGGGCAGGGCGCGGCCGATCGTGATCCCGCACCACACGCCCCGACCGACGATCGCCTCGACGACCTCCGGGCTGGCGGCGACACCGCTCTCGGTGAGGAACGTGCAGTGCTCAATCCCGTCGACCCCCGCGGCGACCGCGGCCGCGATACCGGCGGTGGCGTGCGCGTGCGCGGTCACCGGCAACCCCGCCCGGTGCGCGGCGTCGACGACCGCGGCCAGTTCGTCGGCGCTGTACTGCGGCCGGCACGGGTCGGTCCCGGTCGTCATGAAACCGCCGGTCGCCATGATCTTCACCCAGTCCACGCCCCGGTCGGCCCGCTCCCGCACCGCGGCGACGAGCGCCCCGGTGTCCTCGGCCTCACCGCCCAGATACCAGCAATGCCCGCCGCGGCGGGTCAGCGGCGGACCGGAGACCAGCAGCTCCGGCCCCACCTGCGCGCCGCGCCGGTATTCCTCGCGCAGCGTCAGGGTCGCGAAGTCGCGGTCACCGAGGTCGCGCAGCGTGGTGATCCCCGCACTCAGCGCGGCCGCGGCGTGCCGTCGCGCCCGGTCGGCCAGCGCGTCGTGGGCCGTGTCGGCCAGGGCCTGGGGATCGCCGGCGGGGTCCCAGCACAGGTGCGTATGCGCGTCGATGAGCCCCGGCAACAGCGCCGCCCCGCCCAGGTCGACGAGCGTCGTGTCCGGCGGGCAGCCGGCGCTGGCAAACTCGACGGCGCCGATCCGGCCGTCCTCGACCATGACCGTCACCGGGCCACCGTGAAAGCCACCGCGGAACCGGTACCCGTCGAACATCTGGCCGGCGCGGATCGCGAGCCGTTCGCCCCGCCCCGCGGTCACGGCGAGGCCGGTGTGGGAATCACGGCACGGCGAGCGAACTTCACGGACTGCACTGCTCGGTCTTCCGACGAAGGCGGCTGTTATGGACAAAGATCTGCTATCGACAAAGATCTGCTATCGACAAAGATACAGTCAACGATGGCCTCGCCACTTCTGCAGGGATTGCCCCCGGTCGCCGACGACCGTGCCACGGTGGTGATCCTGGGCTCGTTCCCGAGTGCGCTGTCACTGGCGGCGGGCCAGTACTACGCCAACCCACGAAATGCGTTCTGGCCGATCATGAGTCGACTTTTCGGCTTCGATGCGACGGCGCCGTACGACGCGCGGCTCGCGGCGCTGCGGTCCCATGGGGTCGCCCTGTGGGACGTGCTGCACGCGTGCCGTCGCGTCGGCAGCGCGGACTCGGCGATCGAGGCGAAAAGCTTGGTGGTCAACGACTTCGGCGGATTCCTCGCCGAGCACCCGCGGATCATGCGGGTGTACTTCAACGGCGCGAAGGCCGCCGCGCTGCACCGCAGGCTGGCGCCCGCCGCGCAACACGTGCATTGCGAACGGCTGCCGTCGACCAGCCCGGCGCATGCCGTGCCGGTGGAGGCCAAGCTGCGCGCCTGGCGGGCCGCCGCGTCGGGTCGGCGCCGTTGAGCTGCCGCGTCATGACAACGGCGGCCGCCGGTGGGCCCAGGGCCGTGCCGACTCGATCTGCGCGGACAACGACAACAGCGTGGCCTCGTCGTACGGCCGGCCGATGAGCTGCACCGCGAGTGGCAGCCGGTCGCCGTCGAAGTCCCACGGCACGGCCGCGACGGGCTGCCCGGTCAGGTTCCAGATCTGCTGGTAGGGGACCCGCTGCGCCACCAGCAGCAGCGTCGACACCGCGCCCCGGTGCTGGTAGGCGCCGATGCGCGACGGGCCCGCCGCGTTGCCCGGTGTGACGACGACGTCCACGTCGTCGAAGATCGACTGGATCCGGGCGCTCAGTGCCGGTTCCGCGGCGGCGAGGTCAGCCATCCGCCGGTCGGAGAAATGCGACCCCAGGCGCGCGATGGTGCGGGTGCGGGCTTCCATGCGCTCCGGGTGCGCCAGCGCGTCCGCGTCGTCGCTGATCCCGCGCAGATAGCGGGGCAGGTAGTTCGCCAGGATGGCCGCGGGCGGGTACTCGGGGTCGGCGTGGATCACCTCGTGGCCCAGCTCGCGCAGCAACGCGCCGGCCTCCTCGACCGCCGCCAGCTGGGCCTTCCCGACCCGCACGGGCAGCGGCGTCGGGACCTTGGTGCTCAAGGCGATTCGCAGCCTGCCTGGGTGGCGCCCCGCCGCGGCCACGAATTCCCCCTCGGCACCGGGCGCCGCGGGCCCGGGCGCCGCGGACCCGGTGGCCGTCACATCGAGGAACACGGCCGCGTCCAGCACCGAGCGGGCCAGCGGGCCGTTGACGCTCAACCCGTACCAGGCCCCGGACCACGCGTTGTCGTGCGGTTCCAGCGAGACCCGATCGCGTTGCGGTTTGAGGCCGAACAGGCCGCACCAGATCGCCGGGATGCGGATGGAGCCGCCGCCGTCGGATCCCGTCGCCAGCGGGGCCAGTCCGGCGGCCACCGCCGCCGCGCTGCCGCCGCTGCTGCCACCGGGCGTGCGCGTGAGGTCCCACGGGTTGCGCGTGGCCCCGAAGGTCAGCGACTCGGTGTAGGAAAACATCATCAGCTCGGGCACATTCGTCTTGCCGAGGATGACCGCCCCGGCGGCGCGCAGGCGACGGACCATCTCCGCGTCGCTCGTCACGGCGGGGCCGTGGGCGCCGCTGCCGTAGGCCGTCACCTCCCCGGCGACGTCGACGTCGTCCTTGACCGCGATCGGCACCCCCAACAGCGGCAGCCGCTCACCGGCGTCGAGCCGCTGCTGCGCCACGGCCGCCTCGTCACGCGCACTGTCGGCCAGCACCACGCGGTAGCAGCGCAGCTCGCTGTCCAGGCGCGCGATCCGGTCGAGGTAGACCTCGAGCAGTTCCGGGGCGGTCAAAGCGCCGTCGGCCAGCATCCGCGCCTGAGCGGCCGGGCCGGCGAAGGCGAGCTCACTGGCGTCCATCGCGGCAGCATATCGGGCCGATCCGAGACGCCGGCGGCGCCGG
>NZ_JBYCLC010000251.1:0-8492 GCF_057473685.1 Mycobacterium sp. TH-M116
TTCTTCGCCGGAGCCTTGGTCGCAGCCTTCTTGGCGGCCGGCTTCCTGGCGGACGTCTTCTTCGCTGCCGCCTTCTTGGCCGCACCCGCGGCCACGACACCGCGCTTGACGGCAGGCCCTTCCGCCGGGAGGCGCTGCGCACCAGACACAACCGCTTTGAACTGGGCACCGGGTCGGAATGCCGGAACGGACGTGGGCTTCACCTTCACCGTCTCGCCGGTACGCGGATTGCGGGCAACCCGCGCCGCGCGCCGGCGCTGTTCGAACACCCCGAAGCCGGTGATGGTGACGCTGTCACCCTTGTGCACCGCACGCACGATGGTGTCGACGACGTTCTCGACGGCGGCGGTCGCCTGCCGACGGTCCGAGCCCATTTTCTCTGTGAGCACCTCAATGAGCTCTGCTTTGTTCATCCATACCCTCCGAAGCCAGTGGTCCTCGTTTTCGGGAACCGACTAGAGCACACGGTAAACCTTTACCCGGCAAATTTCCAAGAGCCACGCGCAATTTCAGTAGTGATTGACCGTCGATTTCGCAATCCGGTTGCCGCCCTTGACTCGTGGGCTCCGCCGAAATCGGCCGAGTCGCCGCGGTCTGCGGGCCCCAATTCGGTGCCCGGCGGAGATTTCAGCGGGGGGAAGAAATGCTCGGTTTCCACTCGGGCCGAGTCGCCTCGAAAGCCTCGATCTCGTCGAGTTTTCGCAGCGTAAGGGCTATATCGTCGAGTCCCTCGAGCAGTCGCCAGGCGGTGTGATCGTCAATGTTGAACGGCAGCAGCGCCGTTCCGGCAGTGATATTTCGATCTTGAAGATTGGCAGTGATTTCCAGTCCCGGGCTCTGCTCGATCAGCTTCCAGAGAAGCTCGACGCCGTCTTGCGAAACTTCCGCGGCCAGCAGACCCGCCTTGCCCGCGTTGCCCCGGAAAATGTCGCCGAAGCGCGAGGAGATAACCACCCGGAAGCCGTAGTCCATGAGCGCCCACACCGCGTGCTCGCGCGACGAGCCGGTCCCGAAATCGGGCCCGGCGACCAGGACTGAGCCCCGATCGAAGGGGGCGAGGTTCAGTACGAATGAGGGATCCGAACGCCAGGTGGCGAAAAGGCCGTCCTGGAAGCCGGTCCGGGTGACGCGCTTCAAAAATACCGCCGGAATGATTTGGTCGGTATCGACATTGGAGCGCCTCAGCGGCACGCCGATACCGGTATGGGCGCGAAAGGCTTCCATGCTCATCCCCTTTCAGTCGGTCAGTTCAGGTCCGCGGGAGCGGACAATTTTCCGCGGACGGCTGTTGCGGCGGCCACGGCCGGCGAAACCAGATGTGTGCGGCCGCCCTTGCCCTGCCGGCCTTCGAAGTTGCGGTTGGAGGTGGCGGCGCAGCGCTCCCCCGGCGCAAGCTGATCCGGGTTCATCCCGAGGCACATGGAGCATCCGGCCTGTCGCCATTCCGCGCCCGCTGTGGCGAAAATCTCATCGAGCCCTTCGGCTTCGGCCTGTGCGCGCACCCGCATGGAGCCCGGTACCACGAGCATCCGGACCCCGTGGGCGACCCTGCGGCCCCGCAACACCTCGGCGACGGCGCGCAGATCTTCGATACGGCCGTTGGTGCACGAGCCGACGAACACCGCGTCGACCGCGATATCGCGCATGGGGGTACCCGGTTGAAGGTCCATGTACGCCAATGCTTTCTCCGCAGCTCTGCGATCGCCCTCGTCGGCGATCTGCGCGGGATCCGGGACGGTGGCGGTCAGCGGGACTCCCTGGCCCGGATTGGTGCCCCAGGTGACGAACGGGCTCAACGAGGTCGCGTCGAGATGGACCTCGGTGTCGAAGGCGGCACCGGGGTCGGTGCGCAGTTGCTGCCAGTACCGCATCGCCGCGTCCCAGTGCGCACCGGTCGGCGCGTGCGGACGGCCCCGCAGGAACTCGTACGTCGTGTCATCGGGCGCGATCATCCCCGCCCGGGCGCCGGCTTCGATGCTCATGTTGCAGATCGTCATCCTGCCCTCCATGGACAGCGATTCGATGGCGCTGCCCCGGTATTCGATGACGTGGCCCTGACCGCCGCCGGTACCGATCTGGGCGATCAACGCCAGCACGACGTCTTTTGCAGTCACCCCGTCGGGCAGCCGCCCGTCCACGCCCCCGTCCACAGTGACCGCCATCGTCTTGAACGGCCGCAACGGCAGCGTCTGGGTGGCCAGTACGTGTTCGACCTCTGACGTGCCGATGCCCATGGCCAGCGCCCCGAACGCGCCGTGGGTGGAGGTGTGGCTGTCGCCACAGACGACCGTCATTCCCGGTTGCGTCAGCCCCAATTGGGGTCCGACGACATGCACGATGCCCTGCTCGATGTCGCCCATCGGATAGAGCCGGACACCGAATTCCTCGCAGTTGCGCCGCAATGTCTCGACCTGGATGCGCGACACCGGATCGGCGATCGGCTTGTCGATGCCGACCGTGGGAACGTTGTGGTCCTCGGTGGCCAGCGTCAGATCGGGCCGGCGCACCGGACGGCCGGCCAGGCGCAGGCCGTCGAAAGCCTGGGGACTGGTCACTTCATGCACCAGATGCAGGTCGATGTAGATCACATCCGGTGCCCCCGCCGGTCCGGGACCCCCACCTGAAACCACAACGTGGTCTTCCCAAACTTTTTCGGCCAGGGTGCGCGGCGCACCCGCGCCAGACGTCTTCATCTGCGATCCCATCTCGACCTCGCCTCGATTCGCCTCGCCAGCGGCCCACCGATCGATCCGGACTGGTGATCTCACCATGCGAGACGCTAGTATCTCTTCGTGAGACAGCATAGCGGCATCGGCGTTCTCGACAAAGCGGTGGGCGTCCTGCACACCGTCTCCGAATCACCATGCGGGTTGGCCGAACTGTGCGAGCGGACCGGCCTGCCGCGGGCCACCGCGTACCGGCTGGCGGCCGCTCTGGAAGTCCACCGCCTCTTGGCGCGCGGCGACGACGGCCGCTGGCGCCTCGGAGCCGCCGTCAGCGAACTGGCGACCCGCGTGCACGATCCTCTGCTGGCTGCGGGCGCGGCGGTGCTCCCCGCATTGCGCGAGACGACCGGCGAAAGCGTTCAGCTGTACCGCCGTGAGGGCACCTCGCGGATCTGCGTGGCGGCCATGGAACCGGCTGCGGGCCTGCGCGATACGGTCCCGGTCGGGGCGAGGTTGCCGATGACCGCGGGTTCGGGGGCCAAAGTGCTCCTGGCCCATAGCGACGCGGCGACCCAGAAAGCCGTTCTGCCGCTGGCGAAATTCACCGACCGGACGCTGGCCGAGGTGCGCCGGCGCGGCTGGGCGCAGAGCGTCGCCGAGCGCGAGCCGGGGGTGGCGAGCGTGTCGGCGCCGGTACGCGACGGCCGCGGTGTCGTCGTCGCCGCGATATCGGTGTCCGGGCCGGTCGACCGGATCGGGCGGCGTCCCGGGGTGCGCTGGGCCGCCGACCTGTTGTCGGCTGCCGAAGCTCTGACCCGCCGGCTCTGACCCGCTGCCGCAACATGGCGGTCCGACTCGGGCCCGCCGGCGCGGACTCGGAGCAGGTTGCGCCGCGGCGCCTGCCAGACTGACTACCCATGGGAACCAATCAGCGCGCGAGCATCGTCATGTCCTCCGACGAGATCGCCGACTTCGTCGCCAAGAGCCGCACCGGCACGCTGGCCACCATCGGCTCCGACGGCCAGCCGCACCTGACCGCCATGTGGTACGCCGTCGTCGACGGCGAGATCTGGCTGGAGACCAAAGCCAAGTCGCAGAAAGCGGTCAACCTCAGCCGGGATCCGCGGGTCAGCTTTCTGATCGAGGACGGCCACACCTACGACACCCTGCGCGGGGTCTCCTTCGAGGGCGTGGCCGAGATCGTCGACGATCCCGACGTCTCGCACCGCGTGGGGGTCAGCGTCTGGGAGCGCTACACCGGCCCCTACACCGAGGAGATGAAGCCGTTCGTCGAGCAGATGATGAACAAGCGGGTCTGCGTGCGCATCGTCCCCCGCCGCGCCCGCTCGTGGGACCACCGCAAGCTCGGCCTGCCGCACATGCCGGTCGGCGGTTCCACCGCACCCGCGGTCCCGGGACCGGCCGGTCAATGACCGGTCAACGGTCTTTGTAGCCCCGATGGGATTCGAACCCACGCTACCGCCGTGAGAGGGCGGCGTCCTAGGCCGCTAGACGACGGGGCCAGAACCGATCCGAGCTGCCAGCATAGCTCACCCGGCTAAGCCCACCTAATCGCTTGCGGTGGGCATTTTTTGCTCGAATCTTTTGCTCGAATCTTTTGCTGGGGTACCAGGACTCGAACCTAGAATGGCTGAACCAGAATCAGCTGTGTTGCCAATTACACCATACCCCACTACCTGCCTGAAACCGCTGCTCTGAGCGATCCTGAGCGGCTGAAGCCACCTCGTGGGACCACCGCCGCCAGCTGTTGTCGGCCTTCGTGAACCGCAGTGCAGACTACCAAAAACTTCCCGCGCGTTCCGCACGCCAGTCGTTTCTAGCCGGTGCGCGCACCCCGCAGGCGTAGCAGGCTGCGGTCGCGGCCGAGCAGTTCGAGGGACTCGAACAGCGGCGGGCTGACCGTCGCACCGGTGGCGGCCACCCGGATCGGGCCGAAAGCCTTGCGCGGTTTGAGCCCCAGCCCCTCGATGAGCGCACCTTTGAGCGCGTCCTCGATGTGCGCCGCGGTCCACTCCGGGACCGCGTCCAGCGAGGCCAGGGCCGCGTCCAGCACCGTGTCGGCCTCGGGCCCCAGCTCCTTGGCGGCGGCCTTGGGGTCGAGAGCGTATTCGTCGTCGCTGAGAAACTTCAGCAGGTCCCAGGCGTCGCCGAGGACCACGATGCGGGTCTGCACCAGCGCGGCCGCCGCGGCGAAGCCGGCGTCGTCCAGCCCGGTGCGACGGTCGTGCGCGCTGAAATGGTCGCGCAGCCGGGCAGTGAAGTCTGCGGCGTCGAGCATGCGGATGTGCTCGGCGTTGAGCGCGTCGGCCTTCTTCTGGTCGAAACGGGCCGGATTGGAGTTGACGTCGACGACGTCGAACGCGGCGACCATCTCGTCGAGACTGAACAGGTCATGGTCGTCCGCGATCGCCCAGCCGAGCAGCGCCAGGTAGTTCAGCAGCCCCTCGGGGATGAAACCGCGCTCCCGGTGGGTGAACAGGTTCGACTCCGGGTCACGCTTGGAAAGCTTCTTCGTCCCCTCCCCCAACACGGTTGGCAGGTGCGCGAATTCCGGGGTCCGATCGGCGACGCCGATCCGGATCAGCGCCCGGTAGAGCGCGAGCTGGCGCGGCGTCGAGGGCAGCAGGTCCTCGCCGCGGAGCACGTGGGTGATATTCATCAGCGCGTCGTCGCACGGGTTGACCAAGGTGTACAACGGATCTCCGCTGGCGCGGGTCAGCGCGAAATCGGGCACGCTGCCCGCCGCGAAGGTGGTGGGCCCGCGCACCAGGTCGTCCCAGCGGAGGTCCTCGTCGGGCATCCGCAGACGCACCACGGGCTTACGGCCCTCGGCCAGGAACTCCGAGCGCTGCGCGTCGGTCAGCTGGCGGTCGAAGTTGTCGTATCCCAGCTTGGGGTTGCGGCCGGCGGCGATGTGCCGCGCCTCGACCTCCTCCGGCGTGGAGAAGGCGTAGTAGGCCTCACCCGCTGCGAGCAGCCTGCCCACCACGTCACGGTAGATGTCCGTGCGTTGCGACTGCCGGTACGGCGCGTAGGGGCCACCGACCTCGGGTCCCTCGTCCCAGTCGAGGCCGAGCCAGCGCATCGCGTCGAGCAATGCCAGGTAGCTTTCCTCGGTGTCGCGCTGCGCGTCGGTGTCCTCGATGCGAAAGACGAAGGTGCCGCCGGTGTGTCGGGCGTAGGCCCAGTTGAACAGTGCGGTGCGGACCATCCCGACGTGCGGCGCGCCGGTAGGCGACGGGCAGAAACGGACCCGGACGCCGGTGCTGGGGACGCCGGTGCTGGGGACGCCGGTGTTGGGGTTCACGACTTTCCTTTGCGGACTACGGGATTGGTCAGGGTTCCGATTCCCTCGATGGTGACCGAGACGGTGTCGCCGTCCTCGAGGGGACCCACCCCCGCCGGTGTGCCGGTCAGGATCAGGTCGCCGGGCAGCAAAGTCATCACGGCAGAGATCCACTCCACGATCGCGCCGATGTCGTGGACCATCAGCGAGGTGCGGCTGTGTTGCGTGGTCTCGTTGTTGACCTCGGTGCGCAATTCGAGGTCGGCCGGGTCCAGCGGTGTGAGGTCGGTGACGATCCAGGGCCCGACCGGGCAGAAGGTGTCATGCCCTTTGGCCCGGGTCCACTGGCCGTCGGCCTGCTGCTGGTCGCGCGCCGAGACGTCGTTTCCGATGGTGTAGCCGAGAATGTTCTCGGCGGCCCGCGCAGCCGGGACGTCCTTGCATGCCCGGCCGATCACCACCGCCAACTCGCCCTCGAAATGCACCGGTGATGCATTGGCAGGCAGAAGAATCGGCACGTTCGGTCCGATGATCGCGGTGCTGGGCTTGAGGAAGATGACCGGGTCCGCCGACGCCGGGCCGGTCATGTTGCTCATCTCCGCGATGTGGTCGGCGTAGTTCTTGCCGACGCAGACCACCTTGCTGGCCAGGATCGGCGCCAGCAGTCGGACGTCGGCCAGCGGCCACGATCGGCCTGTGAAGGTGGGCATGCCGAAAGGATGCTCGGCGATCTCGCGGACGGTCATTCCGGCGGGGTCGGCGGGGCCGGCGGGGTCGCCCTCGATGCTGACGAAGGCAGGTTTACCAGAGAGTCCGTCCGGGCTGGCGATTCGACCAAGGCGCATTCGCTTGAGCCTAGTCTGGCGACGATCCGGGCTCCCGCGGCCCAGCAGGGCGTGGCGGCTCGTCGGCCCCTGCGCTTTCAGCGATGTCCCACCATCGTGTGCAACCATGAGCAGATGCCGACCGACCCGGGTTCTGGGGGCCAGTGCAGCGCGGGCGCCCGGTGGTCGATCATGGCCATTTCACTGGGGGTGACGGCGAGTTCGTTCCTGTTCATCAACGGCGTCGCCTTTATGATTCCCGCGCTGGAGTCTGCCCGCGCGATCCCGCTGACCGAGGCGAGCCTGCTGTCGTCCATGCCCAGCTGGGGCATGGTCGTCACCCTAGTGCTCTGGGGTTACGTGCTGGACCGCGTCGGCGAACGCGTGGTACTGACCGCGGGGTCCGCGCTGACCGCGCTGGCGGCGTACTCAGCGGCGTCGGTCCACTCGATGTTCCTGACCGGCGTGTACCTGTTCCTCGGCGGCATGGCCGCCGCGAGCTGCAACAGCGCCGGCGGACGGCTGGTGTCCGCGTGGTTCCCGCCGCATCAGCGCGGTCTGGCCATGGGCATCCGCCAGACTGCGCAACCTCTGGGAATCGCCTTGGGCGCGATGGTGATTCCCGAGCTAGCCGAACGGGGGCCGAGTGCGGGCCTGATGTTTCCGGCCTTCGCGTGCACGACGGCGGCGGTAGCCGCGGCCATCGGGATCGTCGACCCGCCGCGGAAATCCCGGCAAGCGGCCACCGGTCAGGAATTGGCCAGTCCCTACCGGAGGCCATTCGTGCTGACGCGCATCCACGCGGTGGCCGGTCTGCTGATGATGCCGCAGACGGTCACCGTGACGTTCATGCTGGTGTGGCTGATCAACAACCTGCACTGGTCGATCGCTGCCGCCGGCGCCATGGTCATCATCTCGCAGCTCCTGGGAGCCGTGGGCCGCATCATGGTCGGCCGCTGGTCGGACAGGATCGGGTCACGGATGCGGCCGGTCCGCATCATCGCCGGCGCGGCCGCCGTGACCCTCTTCCTGCTGGCGTGGGCCGATCATCTGAATTCGCGGTACCAGGTGGTGCTGATGATCGCCATCTCGGTGATCGCGGTCCTCGACAACGGTTTGGAGGCGACCGCGATCACCGAGTTCGCCGGGCCGTTCTGGAGTGGGCGCGCCCTGGGCATCCAGAACACCACGCAGCGGCTGATGGCGGCCGCCGCGCCGCCGGTGTTCGGTGCGCTGATCACGGCGTCGAAGTATCCCGTCGCCTGGGCCCTGTGCGGGGTGTTCCCGTTGCTGGCGGTGCCGCTGGTGCCGGCGCGCCTGCTCCCGCCCGGGCTGGAGGCTAGAGCGCGGCGGCAATCCGTTCGCCGACTTCGCCGGTGGCGCGCCGTTCGCTCCCGCGAGTCGACAGATAGGCCGCGACAGCCCGATCGACTCTGAGGGCGGCGTCGTTCTCCCCCAGGTGGGCGAGCAGCAGCGCCACCGACATGATCGCCGCCGTCGGATCCGCGATCCCTTGCCCGGCGATGTCCGGCGCGCTGCCGTGCACAGGCTCGAACATCGACGGGTTGGTGCGGGTGGCGTCGATGTTTCCACTGGCTGCCAGGCCGATTCCGCCGCACACCGCCGCGGCCAGGTCGGTGATGATGTCGCCGAACAGGTTGTCGGTGACGATCACGTCGAAGCGCCCCGGATCGG
>NZ_JBYCLC010000252.1:0-4591 GCF_057473685.1 Mycobacterium sp. TH-M116
CGGGTTGACTCCACGTCGGCGTCAGGGCAGTCTTGAGCGAGGGGCACTCAGCATAGTGCAGTAACACGCTCGACTATCCAGGAGGAATCACCATGGCTCGTGCGGTCGGAATCGACCTCGGGACCACCAACTCCGTCGTCTCGGTCCTCGAGGGTGGCGACCCCGTCGTCGTCGCCAACTCCGAGGGCTCGCGGACGACGCCGTCCATCGTCGCGTTCGCGCGCAACGGCGAGGTGCTGGTGGGCCAGCCCGCCAAGAACCAGGCGGTGACCAACGTCGACCGCACCGTGCGCTCGGTCAAGCGACACATGGGCACCGACTGGTCCATCGCGATCGACGACAAGAAGTACACCGCGCAGGAGATCAGCGCCCGCGTGCTGATGAAGCTCAAGCGCGACGCCGAGGCCTACCTCGGTGAAGACATCGCCGACGCGGTCATCACCGTGCCCGCCTACTTCAACGACGCCCAGCGTCAGGCCACCAAGGAAGCCGGCCAGATCGCCGGCCTGAACGTGCTGCGCATCGTCAACGAGCCGACCGCGGCCGCGCTGGCCTACGGCCTGGACAAGGGCGAGAAGGAACAGACCATCCTGGTCTTCGACCTGGGCGGCGGCACATTCGACGTCTCGCTGCTCGAGATCGGCGAGGGCGTGGTCGAGGTCCGTGCCACCAGTGGTGACAACCACCTCGGTGGCGACGACTGGGACGAGCGCGTCGTGCAGTGGCTGGTCGACAAGTTCAAAGCGTCCAGCGGCATCGACCTGACCAAGGACAAGATGGCGATGCAGCGGCTGCGCGAAGCGGCCGAGAAGGCCAAGATCGAGCTGTCGTCGTCGGGCAGCACCTCGATCAACCTGCCCTACATCACCGTCGACTCCGACAAGAACCCGCTGTTCCTCGACGAGCAGCTCACGCGGGCGGAGTTCCAGAAGATCACCCAGGACCTGCTGGACCGCACCCGTCAGCCGTTCCAGTCGGTGATCAAGGACGCCGGCATCTCGGTGTCCGAGATCGACCACGTGGTGCTGGTGGGTGGTTCCACGCGGATGCCCGCGGTGACCGACCTGGTCAAGGAACTCACCGGCGGCAAGGAGCCCAACAAGGGCGTCAACCCCGATGAGGTTGTAGCGGTGGGAGCGGCTCTTCAGGCTGGAGTTTTGAAGGGCGAGGTGAAAGACGTTCTGCTGCTTGACGTCACGCCGCTGAGCCTGGGTATCGAGACCAAGGGCGGCGTGATGACCAAGCTCATCGAGCGCAACACGACCATCCCGACCAAGCGGTCGGAGACGTTCACCACCGCCGACGACAACCAGCCTTCGGTGCAGATCCAGGTGTTCCAGGGCGAGCGTGAGATCGCCGCGCACAACAAGCTGCTCGGCTCTTTCGAGCTGACCGGAATTCCTCCGGCCCCGCGCGGCGTCCCCCAGATCGAGGTCACCTTCGACATCGACGCCAACGGCATCGTGCACGTCACCGCCAAGGACAAGGGCACCGGCAAGGAGAACACGATCAAGATCCAGGAGGGCTCCGGCCTGTCCAAGGAGGAGATCGACCGGATGATCAAGGACGCCGAGGCGCACGCCGAGGAGGACCGCCAGCGCCGCGAGGAGGCCGACGTCCGCAATCAGGCCGAGACGCTCGTCTACCAGACGGAGAAATTCGTCAACGAGCAGAAAGAGGCCTCCGGAGACGGGGCCGGCTCGAAGGTTCCCGAGGAGACGCTGAGCAAGGTCGAGGCGGCCGTGACCGAGGCCAAGACGGCGCTGGGCGGCACCGACATCTCCGCGATCAAGTCGGCGATGGAGAAGCTGGGCCAGGAGTCCCAGGCGCTCGGGCAGGCCATCTACGAGGCCACCCAGGCCGCGGGCGACCAAGCCGGCGGTCCTGGCGGCGCTGAGGCGGGCGGACCCGGCGGCTCGGCCGACGACGTGGTGGACGCGGAGGTCGTCGAGGACGACCGGGAGTCCAAGTGAGCGGCGGAAACCACAAAGCGGACGGCGACCAGGAACAGGTAACGGTCACCGACAAGCGCCGCATCGACCCCGAGACCGGCGAAGTCCGGCATGCCCCTCCCGGCCCTGAGCCGGGAGGGGCCCCGCCCGGAGAGTTTTCGGGCGAATCGCCCGAGGAAGCCGGTAAGGCCGCCGAGTTGCTGAGTGACCTGCAACGTGTGCAGGCCGACTTCGCCAACTACCGCAAGCGGTCGCTGCGCGACCAGCAGGCCGCCGAGGACCGGGGCAAGGCCCGCGTCGTCAACGAATTGCTCGGCGTGCTCGACGATCTCGAGCGGGCGCGCAAGCACGGCGACCTGGACTCCGGGCCGCTGAAGTCGGTGGCCGACAAGCTGGACAGCGCGTTGGGCGGCCTGGGCCTGACGGCGTTCGGTGCCGAAGGCGAGGATTTCGACCCGGTGCTGCACGAGGCCGTGCAGCACGAGGGCGACGGTGCCGACGGCGCCAAACCGGTCATCGGCACGGTCATGCGCCAGGGTTATCGCCTCGGGGACCAGGTGCTGCGGCACGCGCTGGTCGCGGTCGTCGACACCGTCGAGGCCGGCGAAACCGGGCAGGACACGGACGATAACGGTCCCGGCTCCGGTGACTAGGACGCACAATCAGGGCACGACGATCGGTGAGAGGAGGTGACGCGGCATGGCCCAGCGTGAGTGGGTCGAAAAGGACTTCTACAAGGAGCTCGGCGTCTCCTCTGACGCCAAGCCTGAAGAGATCAAGCGCGCCTACCGCAAACTGGCGCGCGACCTGCATCCGGACGCCAATCCCGACAACCCCGCCGCCGGTGAACGGTTCAAAGTGGTGTCGGAAGCCCATAACGTGCTGTCGGATCCTGCCAAGCGCAAGGAGTACGACGAGACGAGGCGGCTGTTCGCCGGCGGCGGGTTCGGCGGGCGAAGGTTCGACGCCGGCAACGTCGGCGGCTTCGGCGCCGGCGGTGACGGCGTCGAGTTCAACCTGAACGACCTGTTCGACGCCGCGGGCCGCAGCGGCGGCGCCACCATCGGCGACCTGTTCGGCGGCCTGTTCGGGCGCGGCGCCACTGCCCGGCCCAGCCGGCCGCGGCGCGGCAACGACCTGGAGACCGAGACCGAGTTGGACTTCGTCGAGGCCGCCAAGGGCGTGGCGATGCCGCTGCGGCTGACCAGTCCGGCGCCGTGCACCAACTGTCACGGCAGCGGGGCGCGGCCGGGCACCAGCCCGAAAGTGTGCCCGTCGTGCAACGGCTCTGGCGTGATCAACCGTAACCAGGGCGCGTTCGGCTTCTCCGAACCCTGCACCGACTGCCGGGGCAGCGGCTCGATCATCGAGCACCCGTGCGACGAGTGCAAGGGCACCGGGGTCACCACCCGCACCCGCACCATCAACGTGCGCATCCCGCCCGGAGTCGAAGACGGCCAGCGGATCCGGCTGCCCGGGCAGGGCGAGGCAGGGCTGCGCGGCGCCCCTTCCGGGGACCTGTACGTGACCGTGCACGTGCGCCCCGACAAGGTGTTCGGCCGCGACGGTGACGACCTGACGGTGACCGTCCCGGTCAGCTTCACCGAATTGGCCTTGGGCTCAACGATTTCGGTGCCAACGCTGGACGGCAAGGTCGGTGTGCGGGTGCCCAAGGGCACCGCCGACGGACGCATCCTGCGGGTGCGCGGCCGGGGCGTGCCCAAGCGCAGCGGCGGCAACGGGGACCTGCTCGTCAGGGTGAAGGTGGCTGTGCCACCCAACGTGGAAGGTGCCGTCGCCGAGGCGCTGGAGGCCTATGCGGCCGCCGAACGCGCCAGCGGATTCAACCCGCGGGCGGGATGGGCGGGCAATCACTGATGGCAAAGAAAGATGGGTCCCGGACCTTCTTGATCTCGGTGGCCGCCGAACTGGCCGGCATGCACGCGCAGACACTGCGCACCTACGACCGCCTCGGGTTGGTGCGGCCGCAGCGCACTTCCGGTGGAGGACGGCGCTATTCGCAGAATGACGTCGACCTGCTGCGCGAGGTGCAGCGGCTTTCCCAGGACGAGGGCGTCAACCTTGCCGGCATCAAGCGCATCATCGAGCTGACCAACCAGGTCGAGGCGCTGCAGGCACGGGTGCGAGAGTTGAGCGAGGAGTTGCTGGCGTCGCGCGCCAACCAGCGGCGCGAACTCGCGGTACTGCCCAAGAGCACCGCGCTGGTGGTGTGGCGACCGCGGCGCTAGCACCCGCGAGCAGCGCAACCTCAGCTGACCCGGATGGAGAACTGAGCGACGGCCGGTTCGCCGGGGAGCGCACACCGGTATCCGCCGCGGCGCAGCGCATCGGTCGGCGCGGTCATCGGCTCGAAGCACACGACGGCGTTTGCGGGGTCCTCGTCGGCTGGCGGCGCAAAGATCTGAGCCGCGGGATAGCCGCGCTCGAAGCGGACTTCCACGCGGCGCCCACCGCCGGACACCGCGAACACCGCGTTGTCGTCGACCTGATCGTAAGCGTCGTCGAAAGCCTTGTCGCCCAACGGTTCGCACCTCGCCGGCTGGGCACGGCACTCGCCGGTGGGCAGCCCCTGCCCGTCGAGGGCCAGGTGCCGCAGCGGCGGCGTCTCGATCATCCAC